>JANLFJ010000013.1 GCA_024655825.1 Peptococcaceae bacterium
CGTTCCTTTCAACGCTTGTGCTGTTTGGCCCCCTGAACATAGCAATTAGCTCTTTCAACATTTGCCTGGTTCTATCTGTTTCTGGTATATTTGTGTATAAGAACACCTCGATTAGCCTTGTGGAGGTGACAAGTTTTGTTTAGAAACAGAAATCAGGCCGGCCTGCTCCTGGCCTCCGAAGTCGCCGGGTTAAACCTGGAAAAACCCGTCGTTATAGGTATCCCGCGGGGAGGGGTGGAAGTGGCCGCTCCAATTGCGAAAAAACTCGGAGCACCACTTTATGTGATCCTGCCCAGGAAAATCGGGGCGCCGCATAATCCCGAGTTTGCCGTGGGCGCCCTGGCCCCGGACCATACGGCGGTCTTCGACGAGGAAACCCTGGATTTACTTGGCCTGACCCCGGCCGCTTTACAACCTGTAATTGAAAAAGAGAAGGAAGAGATCAAAAAAAGGCTCGAACTTTACGGGCGGTGGGGAGTCATTCCTGACCTGGCGGGATGCGACGTTATCCTGGTGGATGACGGCATCGCCACCGGGCAGACCGTTAAAGCCGCGCTTTCCTCTTTGCAAAAGAAAACGGACAACCCGCTCATTCTTGCCGTCCCGGTATTGCCTGAAGATGCGGTTCCCATTTTTACGGCCCTGGCCGGCAGGCTGGTCTTCCTTGAAGCTCCCCGTTATTTCCGGGCTGTGGGGCAGTTTTACGAAGACTTCTCTGACCTGCCTCATGAGACCTTGATCTCGCTGCTCGAAGAAACGAACAGCAAAACGCAAAAAAGCCGTTCGGGTTTATAGCTCGCGCTTGTCGACAACCCGTTTAGCCTTGCCCTCGCTGCGAGGGATTGTGCGCGGCTCCACCAGCTTGATGCGCGCCGCTATTCCCAGGACACTGCTGATGCGCGAGCGCAGCCTGTTTTCAATGTCCTCCAGGTCCTTAACCTTATCTTTAAACATCTGCGCGGAAACCTCAACCCAGATCTCCAGGTCATCCATAACGTTTTTCCTGTCAACCACCAGCAGATAATGAGGTTCGGTTTCTCCAAATTCCAGGAGCACGCTTTCAACCTGGGAGGGGAACACATTAACGCCCCGGATAATCAGCATGTCATCGCTGCGGCCCGTTACCCGGCACATTCTCACATGTGTCCGCCCGCAGGCGCATTTTTCAGGCTTGAGATAAGTGATGTCCCTGGTCCGGTACCGGACGATGGGAAAAGCCTCTTTGGTTATGGAGGTAAGAACAAGCTCGCCCTGTTCCCCGAAGGGAAGGGGTTCTTTCGTCTCGGGGTCAATAATCTCGGCAATAAAATGGTCTTCAAAAATGTGCATCCCTTGCTGGGCCGGGCATTCCATCGCCACCCCCGGTCCGAGCACCTCGCTTAAACCGTAAATATCAAGAGCCTTAATATCAAGTTTTGCTTCCAATTGTTGTCGCATGCGCTCCGTCCACGGTTCGGCGCCAAAGATGCCGGCCTTTAGAGGAAGTTTCTGGAAATCGATCCCCTGGTTTTGGCCCTCTTCGGCGAGCAGCAAGGCGTAAGAGGGAGTGCAGCACAAAATGGTGGCGCCGAAATCCTGCATCAGCATGAGCTGGCGGGCGGTATTGCCGCCGGAAACCGGCACCACCGTGGCGCCAAGCAGTTCGGCCCCGTAATGAAGTCCCAGTCCCCCGGTAAAAAGGCCATAACCATAGGCGTTCTGGACAATGTCGCCTTTTGTCCCTCCCGCCATGGCCAGGGCCCGGGCTATCAGGTTGGCCCACGTGTTAATATCGTTCCTGGTGTAGCCTACCACGGTCGGCTTGCCTGTAGTCCCGGACGAAGCGTGTACCCTTACGACCTCTTCAAGGGGCACTGCAAATAGACCGAAAGGATAGTTGTCCCGCAGGTCCGTTTTCTCCGTAAACGGTAGTTTCGTCAAGTCATCAAGCGAGCGTATGTCGCCAGGCGCAATTCCCTTCTCTTCAAAAGCCCGGCGGTAAAAAGGAACATTCTGGTAGACTCTTTCCACCGTGGCTCGCAATCTCCGCCCCTGCAGTTCAGCCAGCCTGTCACGCGACATGGTTTCGTATTCTTGCTCCCAGTACATAAAGCTCTCTCCTTTCCTCAGATTATAAAGTGATAAAACAAAAAAACTTTTCATCCAGGCAAGGGACGAAAAGCCGTTCGCGGTACCACCCTTTTTGGTCCAAAAAAGACCCACTCAACTTTGGGTATGGAAATTCAAGTTTCCTCTTACCCCTCCCTTTTAACGGCGGAAGCACCCGGCCGGACCTACTTGCGCTGCGGTTTCAACCCGGCGGCTCCGGGGAGAACTTCAACGGTCTTGCCTTGGAAGCGCTTCCAGTCTGCGGCGCTTCCTCCCTGAAAAAGCAGCACCGTCCACTTTCCCCATCATCGCCTTATAACATGTGACGTCAAAGTAATTCTACCAGCACACAGCAAAAAGATCAACAAATTTAATCTGTATTTTGTTTTTAATATTCAAGGCCATATTTCATTATTTTGCTGTACAAGGTGTTCCTGGAAACTCCCAGCATCTTAGCCGCCTTGCTGATGTTTCCCCGGCAGTGCGCAAGTCCCGCGGCAATGGCTTCCCTTTCTGCCTGCTCAAGCGATACAACCTGGGACGAGGAATGAGGCCCCTTATTTTTTGCCAGCAGGTTCTTCGGAAGGTGATGCGGCATGATAACACTGCCCTCGGCAAAGGCAATCGCCCTTTCCAGGGTGTTTTCCAGTTCGCGCACGTTGCCCGGCCAGCTGTAGTTTAACAGTATTTCCATGGTGCCGGCATCCAGCGTGTATTTCGTATTGTGGCGCTTCGAGAACTCATGCAGGAAGTGGGCTACAAGCTCGGGAATGTCACTGCTGCGTTGGGATAAAAGAGGCAAATAAATCGTAAGGACATTAAGGCGCCAGTACAGGTCCTTCCGGAACGTTTCTTCCGACATTTCCCGGTGAAGGTCTTTGTTGGTGGCCGCTATCACCCTAATATCCACCGCTATTGTTTTGTTTCCGCCAACCCGGGTAACCTCCCTCTCTTGCAAGACCCTGAGGAGTTTGACCTGCATATCGAAGGGCATTTCGGCTATCTCGTCAAGGAAGATTGTGCCTCCCGTGGCCATTTCGAACTTGCCCGGCCTTCCGTCCTGCTTGGCCCCTGTAAAAGCTCCTCCTTCATAACCGAACAATTCACTCTCGATCAATTCCCGGGGAATAGCCCCGCAGTTTATGGCAATAAACGGCCCCCCGGCCCGTGGACTGGCATTGTGAATGGCCTGGGCAAACAGTTCTTTGCCCGTACCGCTGTCTCCTATGATCAGCACATTGGACATGCTCTTGGCTGCAATGCGGGCCAGGCGCTTAGCCTCAACCATCTCCCTGCTGGAGCCGATGATGTTATCGAAGGTGAAACGAGCCTGGGCGCCCACCATCTGGTTTACCAGGTGTTTAACCTGCTTAATCTCGCGAAACACGTCCACCACTCCGTCTATTTGGCCGTCTTCTCCCCTGATCGGGACAGCGCTTTTAAAGAAATGCAGCCGGCCCCGCTTGGAGTTGATAATAAACTCTTTGTCCACGTACCCTTCACCGGTGCGAAGCACGTCAAGGATGACCGGCCGGAAATCGACCACTTCCGTAACATGCTTCCCGATGGCTTCACCAGGGTCAGTAAACAGTATCTTTCCTGCGCTCTTGTTCATGCAGGTGACATACCCTTTGCTGTCAACCGCGAGAATACCTTCGGAAACCGCCTCAATTACTGCCTTGTAGTATTTATTGCTTACCAGCAGCTTTTCTGACGTCTCCAAAACCTGCAGCTGGTTCCTTATGGCAAGCTCAGCGGCAACCAGCATGCCGAGGGTATGGGAGTAAACCTTCTCTGAACTTCCCATGATGCTCAACACCGCTGTTATGTTTCCCCGGGGATCCCTTATCGGCACGGCTGAACTGGTCCATTTTTTTTGCCTTAAACAATAATGTTCATCACCTTTTATCTGGATGACTTTTCCCTCGGCCAGGACAACCCCAACCGCGGTTGTACCGACATTTTTTTCGCTCCAGTTCGACCCGGTTTTAAAATTGGTTCCCAGCCTCAACTCTTCCAGTTCTTCCTTGTCCCCTAAAATGTATAAAATATTAGCCTTTTCATCACATAAAAATACTACAAACCCTGAACCTTTTACTATTTTGTAAATATTTTTAATATAAGGAACAGATGTATTTATTATTACGCTTTTTTCTTCAAGTCTTGTATAGAGTTCCTCCCGGGTAAGGACGCTTTGGGATTCCCCGCCCAGGGGATTGACATTAAGAACCTTGCACCTTTGCCAGGACGCTAAGATACAGGACCTGATTTTTTGCGGTTCATTGCCGTTCCGGATAAAACTCTCCCACTCGCGGAAAGATTCAGTTTTGTCGTTCAACAAAGAAATATTTAAAGACACCTTGATTACTCCCTCTCTATAAAACTCTCCTCGTGTCTCTTCAAGTATTATATACACCGCTATTACTATTCTTCTCTACAAATTTACAAATTCCTTCTACAATTTACATGTTTATGAAATTTAATGTTTATTTTTCCATCGCCTCCGCGATACCCGCGAGGTCGAGTTCTTCAAGTTTTTTCCTGGTGGGAATCGAGGTAACCGGGTCCCAACCCCTGTATTCATAATACTCGTCCAGCAGCCTGTCGAAAAAATCGCGCGCCTTCATGCCTTCGCCGGGGCCGGACCGGATGGGTTCGTCCATCCACCTTGGGCAAAGGGTGTCATCCGAACGTCGCAATCCCACCCTAACATTGAAAGCCTTTTCCACGTTGTAAGCCCTCTCGGCGGCGAGCAGCAGCCCGTTTTCCGTCATGTCCATGCCGGTAATCGCCGCATAGGCTTCCGCCAGCATATCCAGGGGATATATCGCCGACGAGGCCCTGAACATGCAAATTCCGAGGCAGTTGAACACCGAAATGTAGTTTTCAGCCGCGGCAGCAGCCTTGCCTTTTAGGTCGGGAACATGCTTTATACCGGCGTCCTTTTTCCCGAACCACCGTAGCGACACGTCCTCTCTCCCCGTTTTATCTATAAAATTAAACCCTTTCATCACGTCGCACCCGCGCGTGTTGGTGGCAGCCATCACGCACCAGATAGGGAACGGCCTAACCTCTTCCGGAACCACCATTCCTCCCTTGCCGGCCATTGAATAACGCCTTGCGCAAGCGCCCGTCTGCGCCTCGATAAACTCACATAATTTTCCGGTGCTGTAAGAACACATCCGCCCAAGTGTGTTTTCCTGCAGGGCAATCGATTCGATGATTTTTACCACCGCTTCGGCACTGCCCCACTCGAGCGCCAGTTCTTCTCCGAACCATTCTTTCACCTGTTGTTCATTGATGATGCCCCGCTGCCGGAGTTCCATCAAAAAAGGGATGATTCCACCGATTTCTTCATAGTCCAGGCCGTATTTATTGCACAGGTCGCCCAGGAACAGGATCGCCGGGTAATCATGGATGTCGCAGGCCATGCCGAATGAACCAACCGTGATGTATTCCGGACTGTATCCTTTAAAGCCCGGTATCTTCCGGGCAAAGGGCGTTTCATTTCCCCTGACTTCACAGGTTGAACCGCAGCCGAAAGTGCATCCCGGCGAGCAGGAAATGTCGCGGAGCTTTAAGTTTTCTATATACCAGTCGGCGCTTATCTTGGCAATGTTCTCGTCAGCAGTTTTCGTAAACTGGTTATTGCGGAAGGCGTTGCCGTTAATTGTATTGTAGTAGGCTACACCCATGGTTGAACCGATCTTTTTCCACCGATCAATACCCGCGCTGTTATTTATGACCTGATATATTTTTTCTGCGGCATTCAAGGCCGCCTTCTTATCATATACATCAATACCCCTGCTGCCCAAAGCAACTATTGCCTTGAGGTTTTTGCTCCCGGCAACGCATCCTCCGCCCGCGCGAGCGGCGGCCCGGTGGTGCGTCACGATTAAGGAAGCATACCTTACGCCGTTCTCTCCGGCCGGCCCGATGCACACAATACCCGCCTCATCCGGAACCCCTCCGGCATACAATGCCTCGATGGTCTCATCCGTGGTCAGTCCCCATAAACAGCGGGCGTCCCTGATCTCAATCTTCGCGTTTTCAATATAAATGTACACCGGCCAAGGAGCCCTTCCCGTTATCACCAGGTAGTCTATCCCCGCCCACCTGAGCTGCGCCCCGAAAGTGCCTCCGCTGGTGGTATCGCCAAAAAAGCCTGTGAGCGGGGACTTGAAGGTGAATTTCGTTTTTGTGCCGAAACATGTCGCCGTCCCGCCCAACGGCCCGACGCCGACAATCAGGACATTGTCCTCATCCAGGGGGTCTACCCGCGGGTCAACCTTTAAAAAATGTTCCCACAGCAGCCAGTCATTTATGCCCATCCCGCCGATGAATTTTTTCGCCAGGGCGGGATCGACCGGCTCCCGCTCAATCGTCCCGGAGCTCAAATCAATCCTTGCCATATCGCCGTACCCGAACATCGATAAATCACCTCGCCTTTTGCCGATTCAATAGTAATTGAGGGCCTGTTCTCCCTCTTGGTTATTCATCAAGGGGCTGCTTTTTTCCGGCCTTGGGGAGCAAAGCCTCACACAGACCGGGTTCCCGCCGCACAGGTCGCACTTCAATATATACCCTTTTTCGGCGATATAAATCGCCTTGAACGGGCAGGCCTTTACGCATTCATAACACCTGGCGCATTTATCCCTGTCGTAAACAACAACACCCGTCTCCCGGTTAAAGGCAAGAGCCCCAGCAGCACAGGCTTCAAGGCATTTCGGCCGGGAACAATTGCGGCAAGTATTGGGACTGTACGTGTTCGTTTTCTGGTCGTAGATAACCCTTATCCTTGCCAGGGACGGGTTGAATTGCCCTTCATTGTACAGCGAGCACGCCAGTTCGCACTGCCGGCAGCCTATGCATAAATTCTCTTTAACGTTTAACTTTTTCATAATGATCGCTTCTCCCGGTTGTTGTTAATACTCTCTTTTCCGCACGAAGTTCAGCATTTCTTCAAATTCGCCGATGCTCAACTGCTGCTTGCTGTCGGAAAGCGCAAGTTCGGGGTAAGGGTGCACTTCCACCATCAGGCCGTCGGCCCCGGCCGATAAAGCGGCCGAAGCCATATGATTGACAATGTCTTTTCTTCCCAAGGAGTGACTTAAATCCACTACTATCGGTAAATGGGTTTCCTTTTTGATAATCGGTATCGACGACAGGTCCAGCGTGTTCCGGGTCTTTGTTTCAAACGTGCGGATTCCGCGTTCGCACATGATGACCTTTTTATTACCTCGCAAAACAATATACTCAGCCGCATACAAAAACTCCTGGATTGTGGCGTTCAGCCCGCGTTTCAGCAAAACCGGGCAATTGCTCTGTCCCACTTCTTTTAACAGCTCGTAGTTGTACATATTCCTCGCGCCTATCTGTAATACATCCGCGTATTCAGCGACGAGTTCGACATCCCTTGTATCCACGACCTCCGTAACGGTATAAAGATCATATTTTTTAGCCACATCATGGAGTATTTTCAGGCCTTCCGCCCTCAACCCCTGGAAATCGTAGGGCGATGTCCTGGGCTTATAAGCGCCTCCCCTCAGAAAACCGATGCCTTTCTCTTTTAACACGCCAGCAACTGTTTCCAGGTATTCCGGTTTTTCCACGGCGCAGGGACCAGCAATTATTACCGCTTCCTTGCTGTCCAAATTGAACATTTCCTGGATGCTGTCGAACTTCTCCGGCGAACCGCTGCTGATCAGCAGTTTCCTTTCCCGGCTCATGCCCATATACTTGAGGGAAGCGGCAAAAACCATATTAAATATTTCCTTGACTAGCTCATTGTTTAAAGGTCCCCGGTTATTCCTCAAGATCTTTTCAGTCATCTCCGCTTCACGCTCTGCGTCGAAGTACTCCATGCCTTTCTGGTCCTTGAGGTCCACTATCTCTTTTAACAGGCTCGTTCTCTTGTTAAGCAAATCCAGTATTGATAAATTGATGTCGTCAATTTCCTCCCGCAAGGCTTTTAATTCCCTGGCCATTTATCTCTACCTCCGTTCTTTTAAAATGTTACCTCAGTAATTCGCGGGCAATGATGTTTTTTTGGATCTGGTTGGTGCCTTCATATATCTGCGTTATTTTTGCGTCCCTCATCCTTTTTTCGACAGGGTATTCTTTCAAATAACCGTAGCCGCCCAGGATTTGCACCGCATCCACCGTAACCTTCATCGCCATGTCCGACGCCACCGCCTTAGCCATCGCCGCCTCTTTTGATATGCTGTCCGCACCGCTGTCGATATGCCTGCATGCCTGGTAGAGCAGGCACCTGGCGGCTTCTATCTGCATGGCCATGTCCGCCAGCATGTGTTGAACGGCCTGGAAGGAAAAGATCGGCTGTCCAAATTGCCTTCTCTCTTTTGAATACTTGAGAGCTTCTTCAAAAGCGCCCTGGGCAATACCTACCGCCTGCGCGGCGATCCCCGGCCTCGTCCTGTCCAAGGTCCTCATGGCGATTATAAAGCCCATGCCTTCCGCGGCCAGCAGGTTTTCTTTCGGTATCCTGCAGTAGTCAAAGACCAGGCCCCTTGTGGTCGAGGCCCTTACCCCCAGTTTGTCCTCCTTTTTCCCGAAAGAAAAACCCGGGGTGTCTTTTTCCACAATAAAGGCCGACAGGCCCATAGCCCCTTTGCTTCTGTCCGTGGAGGCGAAAATGACATAAACATCCGCTTCACCGGCATTGGTGATCATTTGTTTTGTCCCGTTGATTACATAGTGCTGGCCGTCTAAAACCGCCCTGGTTTCCGTGCCGGCAATGTCGCTGCCGGCATTGGCCTCGGTCAGCCCAAAGGCGGCCAGTTTTTCCCCCGAAGCCAGAGCGGGAAGATATTTCGCTTTTTGCTCCGGGCTCCCAAAGAGTATGATGGGGATGGTTCCCACCGCGCTGCCGTTGTAAATCAAGGCAATCCCGCCGCAGGCCTTGCTTAATTCTTCAACCACCAGGGCCAGTTCAAAAATACCGCCTCCCAGGCCGCCGTATTGTTCTTCGATATAGACCCCGCATAAATCGGAACCGGCAAGCGCCTTAATAACTTCGTGCGGAAACCTCTCCTCCTCGTCACACTGCGCGGCGACCGGCGCTATTATTTCCCGGGCAATCCTGCCCGCGATCTTTTTTATCATTTGCTGCTCTTCTGTTAAGAAATAATCCATGACTTTATCCCCCCGTATGGTATTGGTTTGGTTCCCATCAATCGCGAAAACTGTCAAGAGCCTTGTTTATTTCCGGCACCACTTCATACAAATCGCCGATTATCCCGTATTTTGCATAATTGAAAATAGGCGCATGAGGGTCCTTGTTTACAGCGACGATCACTTTGCTGCCGCGGATCCCGGCAATATGCTGGACAGCACCCGATATGCCCAGCGCGATGTACAGCCTGGGCGACACGTTTTTGCCGGTCTGTCCGATTTGAATGCCCTGTGAGGCGAGGCCGGAATCAACGACTGCTCTTGTGGCGCCGACCGTTCCTGCCATTTTTTTTGCCAGTTCCGCCAGCATTTTGAACCCTTCGGGGTTTTTTATTCCCCGGCCCCCCGAGACAATTATCTCCGCCTCCGTCACATCTTCCTGCCCCGGCTCCTGGGTCCGGGCGGCAATCAGCCTCCCCGGCGGCTCGTGGTCCAGCACATATTCAATCACGTCCAGTTCAGTTTTCCCTCTCGCCTCACCCCCCCCTTTTTTCAGGTTCGAAGACCGGCGGGCCATGGTGACTATATATGGCGGTTCTCCAGTAAAACTCAGCTGTGCGTGCGCTTTGCCGTAGAAAACCGGCCTGACCGCCTTCAACCTGCCGCCTTCAACAAACACCCTGAGACAGTCTGAAATCATGGGAACCCCAAACAGAGCCGAAATCCTGGGGAAGAGGTCTTTTCCCATTATCGAAGCGCTGCCCATGATCAGGCGCGGGCTCAAATTCCGGGCAGCGGAAAAGAATGCGGGAGCGAAAACATGAACATCGTAGTTCTTGAAGAGCGTTGATTTCAGATAGTGCACGCACCGAATACCGCAGCCGGATATTTCTTTGATGCTCTCCGGTGGTTCATCCGCCATGACGATGGCCTCTATCTCCAACCCCAGCTGGCCGGCCAGGCAATTGGCAACATTGATCAACTCAAAAGCGCTTTTCTTAAAACCCCCGTCCTTGTTCGTCTCTAAAAAAACCACAATTCTGTTATCCATAACGTGCTCCTTAAATCAAAGTACTTTTTCTATTTCCCGCAAAATTCTCACTAATTCCGCCGCGGCATTTCCCGGCTCACCTTCGACAAACCGGCAATCGCTCTTCTCCTCAACCGGATGAATCCTTTCGATTTCGAGACCGTATAAAACCGATCCCGGAACAGCCAGTTCCTCAATCCTAACCCTTTTCACTTCTTTTTTCCTGGCTGAGATAACGCCTTTCAAGGAGGGATAACGCGGTTCATTAATCCCTCTGGTTACCCCGACCACACAGGGTATCCCCGCCCGGATAACTTCAATATTGCCGTTTTCAGCCAGTCTTTCAGCAATCACTTCGTTCTCTTTCACCTGCAGCCTGATGGTATCTATCGCCTGGGGCCATCCCAGCAGGCCGGCCAGCATCCCCCCCACCTGGTGTGCTGAATTGTCCACGGATTGTTTTCCCATTAACACAAGATCTACTTTTTCCATTAAAACAATGTTTTTTATTATGCTCGCGATCCCGAACCCGTTGATATACCTGCCGTCTTCATTCACGACATGTACCGCGCGCTCAGCCCCCAGGGCCAGCGCAGAATAAAGGACTTCTTCCAGCCTGCCGTTCCCAATCGTGAGGGCAACAACTTCGACCCCGCCTTGCTTTTCTTTGATCCTAAGCGCTTCTTCCAGGGCATACTCATCAAAAGCATTCATCACGTATTTAAACGCATTGCCGTACCCGCTCACGTCTGCCGTCGTTTCAAGTACCCCTTTTATGCATACACCAATCCTCATGATCCAAAACCCCAGTTCATATCAATATTTTTACTCTATTTCGCGCGTTCACCAGGGCCAAAACCCGGTTCATCTCGTTGTGGACGATCATATACCCCTCATCAAATCCCATGCCCGGTTTGGCCATGCACAGGTCGGCCCCGCAGGCCAGGGCTATATTGGTACAAACCGCTGCTGACCTGTCAGTGCCGTTGCAGGTTCCCCCGCAGTATGCCCCAATCCCTTTTTTCTTGCAGTAAAGTATGGCCTTGGCCAGATTATTTACTCCGCCCAAATCGGGAGGTTTGATATGAATCATATCCGCAGCTTCCTCATCGACAAACTGTTTAATATCCTCCCAGGTGTTACACCACTCGTCGGCCACAATTTCCACAGCGATCCTTTTGGCCTTTAACATGCGGCGCAGTTCTTTATAAACCTGCAGTTGAGCGGCCCTGTTTTCCATATCCAGCGGCCCTTCGATGCGCAACCTAAAAGGCATCGCCTCCAGGGCCAGTTCCCCGAAATAATTGGCTATCCTCTCCACATTGCTATCAAAGGCCAGGCCGACTGTGCCGTAGGTGTCAATATGGATAACCGGGCTGTAGGTCTCATTCTCTCTCAGGAGTATAATCCTGTCCCGCACCCAGCCAACGTATTCCTTCAATATTTCTCCCCTGGAGCCGAGTTTTTCCGCCACATTGTTGACCAGCCCATGGGGGAGGGCATCCACGCCCTTGAGAATCATTTTATCCGTGTTGGCAAAGCGTTCATCCCCCGACTGCCCAAGAATAGGCACCCTCTTCATCTCTTGGGCGATCCTGTATTCATCCCTAATCACTTCGGCCATCGTAATCCTCCTGGCCTTCGCCACGGCATCGAGGAGGGCCTGGGTAATCCCGTACCGCAGGGCCGGGTGCAGCCTTCTTCCCCTTAAAGCCAGCGTATCAATTTCACCAGCCAATTCGCGAAAGCTGCCAAGCTCTCTCCCCCGCAACAGTGGTGCAATAACCCTTTCAATAACCGGCAGGGAATTCTCCGCCAGGAATAGAGGTTCTCTTCCTCCAGCGCCTGAATACTGGACAGCAACGCAATCTCCCAAGGCCACCTGTCCATCTTCCAGTACGAGCATGACGGAGACGGCCTCACCCGGTTGCCTTATTTTTCTGAATCCCGCGGTAACCGGACTACCCGCATAATTAAAACCATCCCGGACCGCCCCCCTTCTTATTGCCTGCAGATCATCGTAAAAATATCCAGTTCGGCCAACGGAGCAGACAACATCTGCTATCTTCATGTTGCTTCCCCCCTAACCTCAAGTCACTCCTGCAGCATTTCCAGCAAGGCCGCGTTCCAGCTGGTTCCCCACCCCAGCCCGTAAGCGATCATCAGCTCGCCTTTCTTAACCACTTTTTGCCCGGTTATATCCGTTAAATTCCTGATTGTGTCCACGTCGCCGGTGTGAGCGCCCTTGGGAATATTGTCCAAAAACACTTTCCGGATATCGATCCCCAGCAAGGAGGCATAAATCTCATACCCGCCGTAAGTCGTGTTTTGGGGACATATTACTTTGATCGCCTCAAAATCAAGGTTGTTCCTTCTCAACAGCTCCTTCATCGTTTCGGCACCATCGGCAATATAATTTACCAGTTCACGGTAATTGCCTCTCTTGGTAAAGCTCTCGATGGTAAAACTGTAGCTGCCGGTAGTCCTTGACAAATAATCCCGTATCAGCAGTTTTCTGGGATTGCTCTCAATATAAAGCACGCCAGCCGCATCGCTGATCAGCGTTACCTGGACATTACGCTTTTCAAGTTCTTTGATTAAACTGGAAGACAGTATGAGCGCCGAGCGGTACCTTCCTGTCCTGATGAGGGATTCGGCCACATGGATGGAAGTAAGGGAAGCCCCGCAGGTCTGGTCCACATTAAAGGTAACGACATCTCTTTTCAAGTCGAATTTCTTATGAATGTAGTAAGGAACATTCACTTTACAAGCATGAATGGGCACGCCTTTGGTATAAATCAAAATATCAATGTCTTCCGGCCTGACACCCGAATCTTCGAAAAACCCGGCGACCAGGTTTTCAAATATTTCAACCTCTTCTTTTTCCTCTTCCACGTACACCCCCGTGATCTTTTTCTGCTTGTAAAACGATTCGCAGAAACTTTCCATGTCGCTGTAACCTTCAGGAAGGGAAAAGTTTTTCAGGCTGTTGAAAAATTCATTTACACCAAGGTATTTCCCCGGCAGGTAATAATCGCTGTATGAAATTCCAATCCTGTTATTCTCCAAACCCTTCATCCCGTTTCATCCCTTTCCGTAACTGTAAAAGAGCCTGCTCGAATTAACGTCGTCCAGAGCTTTTTCAGCCCTGCCTATTATTCTTTTTCTTTCTTCAGGGTCTATCGACAGCGCTTTTTTCGCCCAGACCCTGCAGTAGGAGCAGGTTTCACCGGATAAATAATCATCTGGCGTTTTGGAGTCATAGTCGCTTTCGTCGCACATTTTACTGTCGCACTGGTAATGGTCTATGAAAAATTTCAAGAAGTTATCCAGCTTTGTGTTATCAAGATAAGGGAGGGTATAAAAAATCGACTCGCGGTAATTGCGGAACAATTCTTCGTTATAGCCTTCTTCCTCAATCTGTTTCCAAAGGTGCTCGTCATGAAGCTTCCCGTAAAAATTGCCTTTCCCCACAAAATTTACGATATCCAGCAGGTTTCCGCGGTAGGACCTGTGGTGATAGGCTTCGGCCACCCTTAATAACCATTCGGTTGTCCTGCCTCTTTCGGTTAATTTGAGCGTCAGCCTGTCATACCCCACCTCCTGGCTCAGTTCCTCATAATAATGAATATCCTCTGGCCTGATCCACTCTGAAGACACTATCCTGGAGGGGTCTTTAATCTTTAAAAGATTGCAGTTTAAGATCTGGTAATCGACATGAAACAGCCTTGTTTTGGCGTCATCCTTGGAACCGTGGGCATGAGTCACTGCATGGTTGGCGTGAAAGGGGCATTCGTGCAGGCAGCTGTTGTTGGCAATAAGCCTTATCGTAATATTATGGAGCTTTGCGTATTTCATCATTTGTTTCAGTTTTTTAAAGTCACGGTTGACGGTGTGAAACATCGTAACCTCGTCTGCCCCTAGCATTTTCCAGTATTGCAGCTGCGTAAGCGTTTGTACCTTATTGTAAATAGACACCGAAACATAAAGGTGAGGAAACTGGTTTTTTATTATTTCGCATAAATACGGGGAGGCGATTGTTACCCCATCGGCCTTTATTGACGAAATCCTTTTCAACAGCTCAACGACTTCCTGGTGAAAAGACTTCTGGAACTCCATCCCGCCCAGGCACAGGGCGTTAAGCAAGTAATTGAACTTGATGTTGTGGCGGTGACAGTATTCTATATAATCAGCCAGCTCCTTCCATGACAGGATGGGCAGCCTGATCGAAGGCCTGCCTCCGCCAACCACATCGTGGTTCATTTTTCCGTATACCCATTCAAAATCGCCATAAGTCGAAATAACATCAATGACTTGTTTATCGAAATTTGCGGCGAGGTCAAAGGTCACTTTGCACTCTTTCCTGATTTCTTCCATTTTTCTCCCCTTCGATCTCTTTATAATTTTTTTTATAATTTGTTTCATCTTGCTAATTTTATGACAACTGCCTTCCCCGCTGTACTTAACCTTCAAGCCAGGCCGGGCTTTTGCTTTGGTTAACTGATTTTGTTCATTAACCCAAGTTTGCTGTCAATCAGGTTGGCCAGCGCGTTTATTGTATTGAAATTTTCAGGGATCAATTCGGCGTCGTCAATTGAGATACCGTACATCCTCTCAATCTCCATGATCAAAACCAGAACTCCCGATGAGTCAATGATCTGTTGATCGAGCAGCTTGGAATCGTAAGCCAGTTCGTAAGCTGCGCTTCCAGCTAAAAATCTGTCTTTAATAAGCGTTTTCAGTTCTTTTTTAATATTTTTCATTAATCGATTGCTCCTTTCTTTCACATCCGTTAAATCAGGTTCGTTATAAACGTACCCTCGCGCGGGGCATCTATCTCTTCGCCCGCCGCCAGATCGCCGGGCTGTTCTTGACCGAGTAGAAACAGGGCATACTTTTTTTCCAGCACCTTTTTACTTCGTTCCCAGCCGGATAAAAAACGGTCGTATTCGCTTCCTTTCGGCACTTTTAAGATCATGTAGGCAAAACCCTGTGTTTGTAAAAAAGCCATCATTTCGCGCAAACAAGCTGCCGATTCTTTTTTTTCCCCTTGTCTTTCCATATATATTTCCCCTATTTCAACTCCCTTCACCCCGTTGATAATGACTGTCGTAAAAGCAAAATACCCCGCTCTTAATCCCTTTTTCTCGGCAACAACGAAGCCGTGCTTGACCGGATGTTTAAAATACCTCCACTTTAAATAATCATTCTCTTTTTTGAAATCCAGGCCGTCTATGTCCGGTTCGTTCAGGAATTGAAAATGCAGCTTTTTCACCGCTGCGTCCCGGCAGCCGAGCGAGATGCCCCACCGGTGCAATTCGCGGTATTCATTGATCTGAAACATAAACCGCCAAGTGATAAATGAATTGCGGTCTATGGGGAAAAAGACAAACCTTGGGCAGTCCTTTAACTCTTGCCGGCACAGTGTTTCCACAAACTCTTTCGCGTAGCCCTGCATACGGTAAGCGGGGTCAAAAATGACGTCCGAAAAAGCAGCCATCCTGCCGTGCCGGTCTTTCCCCAGGATGACGCCGCAGAAACCTATCGGCCGGCCGTCCTCATTAAGACAGCAGTACGCCCTGGCATAAGGATTATCAAAATACTTGTACCTGTAAAAACCCACTTCATGCGTTCTCAGGACATGGTTGTTGTTTTTCCAGTATACCTCCCACATCCCGCTCCACTGCTGAAGGTCCTTGCTCGACAGGGGTTCAATGCCTATTTTTTTCATTGAATACCACTCACTTCAGGAGTTCTGCCAGGAGATCCCTTTTTAATTTGCCCGTGTTGGTCCGAGGAAGGGCTTCGACGAATACCACCCTGGCCGGCACTTTATGGCGCGGCAGGACTCTTTTGCAGAATTCGTATATTTCATTCTCCGTCAGCCTCTCTTTCGGAACAACAAAAGCGTATATGGTTTTTCCCATGTAGTCGCTGAAGGTTTCCCTAATCCCGCTTTCTTCCTTGATGCCTATCACGCCGGCTTCGGCGACCAGTTCATGGGTCAGAAGCGCTTTCTCAATCTCGATGGGGAAGACCCTTTCCCCGCCTATTTTGATCATTTCGTCCATTCGGCCGGAAATATACAGGTACCCGTCTTCATCAAGTTTCCCAAAATCGCCGGTGTATAGATACGAATCCTTTATTTTCGAGGCCGTCGCTTCAGGATCGTTCCAATAGCACTTCATAATATTCGGCCCGGCGACGATAACCTCCCCGTACTCATTGGGCGGCAGTATGTTCCCTTCGGAGTCGACAATCTTTAAGTCCATTCCTTTTATGGGCCTGCCTACGGAACCCGGTTTCTTATCCAGCTCGTCCGGCTTCAGAATGGAAATCCTGGCAGTCGCTTCGGTTTGGCCGTACATCACGTAAACATCCAAGCCCATAGACCTCATCTCCGAAACAACCCAGTCGGCCACAGGCTCGCCGGCAAAAGTGACAT
Source organism: Peptococcaceae bacterium (assembly GCA_024655825.1). Taxonomy (NCBI): domain Bacteria; kingdom Bacillati; phylum Bacillota; class Clostridia; order Eubacteriales; family Peptococcaceae; species Peptococcaceae bacterium. The sequence continues at coordinate 16,698 of JANLFJ010000013.1, forward strand.
ATCTTAAAGCGGGCCATTCCAGTTCTTTAAACGGCGACCTTTTCAACAGCAGAATAAAATTCGAGGCAACACCGGCAATGCTTGTGCATTTCTTCTCTTTTAAATCATTGAGAATATAGACGGGCAGCTGTGAATTGTTGTTGATGGTCAGCCTCGCGCCCCTGGCCACGTGGCTTAAAATGAGAGAGTTCCCATATGAGTAGTAAAAGGGGATTATCACCAGCATGTTGTCGTTTTCGTTAATGTCTATCCGGTCAATGATTTGCTCCATGTTCGCCAGGAGGTTCCTGTGCGTCAGGCAGACCCCGTTGGGTAAACCTTTCGTCCCCGACGTGTAGATGATCTGGGCGATGTCGTTTTCATCCTGCCTGTAAAAGTCAGCAGGGTTATAATGCATATCGCTGTCGTCAAGAATAACCTTTTTAAAACTTTTTATTTCCATGCTTGTACCATTTTTGTATCGCTCAAATTCGTCATCGAAATTGTAACAGGTGATAGAGTCTAGCAATTTTTTGTCCAGGTTCAAGACAGTTTGCAGGTAATTGTTGTTGGTAAACAAGACCCTGATCCCGGCATTGGAAATAATCCTTTCCAGGTCGTATTCCTTATTGAGAGGATTGATGGCCACCACAATATTGCCGCTTTTGATTATGCCAAAATGGCAAACCAGGTAATCAAGGGAATTTTTGGATAGTATCCCCACCGCAGTCCCCCGGCCGTACTTTTTTAGTTCCAGGGCCAGCCTGTCCGAGTAGTAGTCCAGTTCCCGGTACGTCATGTTTTCATCGCCGGCGCTGGCATAAACCCGGTCACCGTACTTTTGGGCGCAGCTTTTAAGCAGTTCCTGGACGAGCATATCGAACACCTCCTCACTAAACAATGTGTTCCAGTCCCAGTTTTCGTTTGCACTCGTCAATAACTTTTTGGTCCAGGCTTCCCTCCAGCCTGGCCAGCCCTTCGTCGCGGGTAATGACCCCGCTGCGGATCAACCCGCTGATCTCCTGGACATACGGGTTATAACCGTATTTTTTCAGGTGGACGTAATTGCCGAAAGCGTTCAACAGGCAGTTGGTCGAGTTTAAATCCGTGTTTTCGGGGTTTTCCCAGCCCAGGTCTTCAATCAAGGCCCTGACCTTTTCCATCCTGTATTCGTTAAAAAGCAATGGATTAATCAAATAAGGGATAGCGGGCGCGTTTTCCTCAAATTCGCGGGCCTCAAGAAAGTAGTTCTCTTGAAACCCTTCCAGGTGCGTCTTGTTGGCGTTGATAAACACTTCCTGGGATTTTGCCAGGAAAGAGGGGAGCGGTTTCAGGATGATGCCCCTGCGCTCTATTTGCCCGGGAGCCCACCCGAAAACCAGCATGGGGATTCTCTTTTCGACCGCCAGCTTTAACGAATTGTACCGGATAAAATTTATGCAGGTGGTGCAGATGGCCGACGCTCTCATAATGGCTGCCCTTGAATATATTTGGTCGTTCAACGCGGCACTGGCAAAAAGCTTTTTCAACAGGTCGATCCTGGGCGAAAAAACGATGTTGTCCACATTAAGTCTTTCGGTAATGTTTTTGATGTTTTTCCTGGCGCCTTCTGAAATAAACCCGTTATCAAACGTGTAGGTGAGAACGTTTAGCCCGTATTTTTCTTTTAGGAGGTACAGAGTGTACGTGCTGTCTTTACCGCCGCTGAAGGCCAGCAGGCAGTCATACCTGTTTTTGGACTTGATCGAATCAATGATCTGCAGGAACTGGTTCTCGTACTCCCGGCCAAACGCCCCGTTTTCTTCACTGGCCGGCGAGCGGCAGTAATTGCACACGCCGTCCTCCGAGAAGGTTATTCCCGGAAAGGCTTCTGGCAGCACGCACCTGCTGCAGACCCTGAGGCTTCCTGGAGAACTCATCATCCACCTCCACAAACAGCTTTACTCGTTTCCAGGCCGCTGAGCCTACAATTCCATGGAACCGCAGGCCGGCGGGAGCATCTTAATGTGCATGGTGTTGTTTTTCTTGTTCTGGAAGTTGGCAAAGATCGCGGCAACCTGCTTTTCTTCCATCCCGACTATTTTTGCTGTTTTAGCCGCTGAAAAGTTCTTGGCGTGCGCGTACAACAGCCTGTCCAGAATATCAAAGGGAAGCGAAAAGAAAAATTCTTCGTCGCTCACATAAGCGCTGCATGTGTCGGGTGACGGCGTCCTCTGCTGTATCTCTTCGGGAATCTTCAGGTATTTTGCCAGGTCATAGACCTGCGTTTTATAAAGGTGAGAAATAACCTCGAAATCTATCCCTCCATCCCCGTACTTGCAGAAATTGCCCAGGTCGAATTCGGACCTGTTTGTCGTACCGGCAACCGCCATATTGTTTTTTTCGGAATAATAGTAGAGGTTGATCATTCGCACCCTCAATTTTATGCTGAGAGCGGCCTGAAAAGCTTTGTAATCATGAAAGGGCAGTTTTTTCCTTAACACCTCGTTGCCGCTGCTGTCCACCACGGAAAGCGAGTAAAGATTTAAGATCGATTTATCCAGCATGCCTGGAAGCACGATTTTATATTTGAATGACTCGTTAAATCCCGGGTGGTATTTCTTGACAATCTCTTCGATTTTTTCATATACGCCGAACTGTTCAAGAATCGGGGTAATATCTTTTTTGACATAATTTATGCCCAGGGTTTCAGCAAGTTTTACTGCATAAGGCTCGCTTTCCTTGCTTGACTCTTTTTCCGGCAGCACAACACCCAGGACCTTGTCTTTTCCAAGCGCTCTCACGCACAGGGCTGCCGTTACGGAAGAGTCAATTCCCCCGCTCAGGCCGATTACCACCCCGTCCCTCTTGAGAAACTCATAAACAATTTGCCGGATGGAGTCGCAAATTTTCTGGCATTCCACAGCCCAGTCTTTTACAAAACAAATACTCTCGCTCACATCTCATCCCTCCACATTTATCGACGGCCGGTAATTAGCCGCGCACGAGTTTCACACGAAAATGGAAATAAAACTTTTAATCCTGTCAGGATCGCCCCCCAGTATGGTCACGGCCCTGATGTCGCGATAAAGGCGTTCAAGTATGTTGCCCCTGATATAGCCGTACCCACCAAAAAGCTGCAGGCAGTAATCGCAGATTGCTTTTGCCTTTTCGGTAATTTTCAGTTTGGTAATGCAACAGTTCAAGAAATCGTTTTGTCCCGCCTGGCCGAACAGGGAGGCCGCATTAAACGTCGCCAGCCTCATCAGTTCCAGGTCCGCCTTCATGTCGGCGAAATTGTATTTTACATACTGCATGTCGATAAGATAAGTCGAGTATATCTTCCTGATTTTTGCGTAGGCCAGCGCCTCCTCGTAAGCCCTTTCGGCAATCCCCAGCGCGATGGCGCAGTTGCTTATCCTCGCCAGGTTGGTGGCATTGGTGATTATTTCCATTCCCTGGTTTACTTTTCCCAAAAGGCTCCCTTCATCCAGGGTCACATTGTTAAAAAACATGTCCGCGATCCTCAAAGACTGCAGTCCCATGGTCTCTTCAGCCTGCCCTATCTCCACGCCCGGGCTTTTCAAGTCAACGATGAACGCCGACAACCGTTCCCTTTCCTCAACCGGTTCCTCGCTTGTCGCCGCGACCATGGCAAAATCGGCAAAAGGCGCGTTGGTAATCATTGACTTGCTGCCGTTCAAAACAAACCGGTTGCCGGCGGGCTTAAAGACTGTCCTGATCTCGGTCTGGGGCTCCACATAAGCGAAATTACCTTCCTTTTCTCCCAGGGCGCAGGGTCTTAGATACTTCTCCTTTTGTTCCCTGGTCCCATAGACAATTACGGGGTAGGCAAAGCCGAAGTTTACGGTAGCCACCATGTGGGCTACGGCCGCGTCAGACCTGGCTATTTCGTTGATCACGATCATGGATGAAACGACATCCAGGCCGGCGCCGTCGTATTCCGGGGGAACCAGTAATCCCTTATAACCCAATTCGCCCAGCTTTTTCAACACCCCGGCAGGGTACTCTTGCTTGTTGTTGCGCTCATGGGCGCCTTTTTCAATATGCCTGTTAACCAGTTCTCTAACCGATTCCCTCAGACTGACCTGTTCCTTGCTGAACGCGAACATGGCTGCCCTCCCTTTTATTCATCCCGTTTTTTTAATCAGGCTATTTTTGCAGTTTTAAGGCCTCGTTGAAAGAATGCACGCCTGGGCTGTACGCGTATTTGTCCACCATTATGTTGATACAGGAGGGAAGTTTGGACTCCTTGGCCTTGGTTATGCTTTCCTCCAGCGTGTTCAGATCCGTGGCCAACCCGCCGACCCCCCCGAGCGCTTCGACCATTTTGTCGTACCTGACCATTCCCAGGTCCGCCGCCTCAGTTTTCCCGTATAGTATCTCCTGGGTGGTTTTGCAAAAGCCCCAAGTCTGGTCGTTGTGTATGAAAACCATAACCGGAAGATTGAATCTTACCGCCGTATCCATTTCCAGGGCATTGAAACCGAAGGAACCATCGCCCGTGTATAAAACAACCTCTCTTTGCGGGTTGGCGGCTTTGGCGCCAATAGCCACGGCAACCCCCGTCCCCATAGGGCCGAACTGCCCGTCAGGCCCGTAAATCAGCTGGCCCGGGTAATTGCAGTCAAAACACAGTCCTCCCCAGAACATGGCATTGGAACCGTCCAGCACGATAAGCGCATCTTGGCCGATCATTTTTTTTATCATCTTAAGACCGTGCAGGGGGTGCAAAAACGGCGTGTCGCGGCATATGGATTCTCTTTCCAAATCATCCCAGAACTTGCGGTTGTTTTCTTTTAACTCGTCCAGCCAATCTTCGAAGTCGGGATTTTCCTGACTGGATAGTTCTCTGATCCTTGAACAAATTTGCCCCAGTACCCTGTCGACTCTCCCTGAAATGACCAGATCCGGCCGGCAGTTGCCATTTATTACCGTAAAGATTTCCTTATTAACAGCCACCAGCTTTTGTTTTTCGCCAAACCTGGGAGGTTTTAAGTTTTCTACCTGGTAGTCGCTTTCCAGCCCTACGGTGATGACGAGGTCGGCATTACGAAAGGCGTATAACTGCGGACCCGCCTCAAGCACCCTGCCCGGCCCCATGCACAAAGGGTGCGTGTCTGCGATGCAGCCCCTCCCCCTGCTGGTGGTATAAACGGGTATCCGGGTCAAATCTACAAATTCAACCAGTTCCGCTTCGGCATGGTCATAATACACCTCGTCCCCGGCAATGATTATGGGTCTCTTCGCTTTGGACAGCATGTTTAAAAACGCATCTATCTTCCCCGGTACGGCCATTGAGACATCGGAGGAAACCAGGTCGCAGTCAAAGGTGTGAACCATTTCAGTTTTTTGTTTCAAAATATTGATTGGTATTTCCAGCACCACCGGTCCTTTCCGGCCCGTGGAACTGAACTGAATGGCCCTGCTGACATATTCCGGAATTCTCGCCGGGTCATAAACGGTGCAAGCCCATTTGGTATACGGCCTGATTAAAGAAACCTGTTCACACTCTGCCAGAACACCGTTGTCCCTTTGCTGCGGCACAATAGCGCCGGTTATAACCACCAGGGGAGTACGGGCATAATATGACTTAATGATCGCGCTTACGGCATTGGCAAAACCGGGACCTCCGCTGATGATGGCCACCCCTGCCCTGCGGCTTGCCTGCGCCCAGCCGTTGGCCATCAAAACCGCTCCAGTTTCGGTACGTGTATGGATGACCTTGATGCCGTTCTCCGCCAAGTACACGATGGTTGGTGACACCTGGTTTCCAATCAAGGTGAAAACGGTATCGACATTTTCTTTTTTCAGTTGCCGGGCCAGCAGTTCCCCTCCGGTAATTACCGCGTCCATAGTTCAATCACTTCCTATACCTTTTTGGTCATACATGTGCAGCCATGTACTGCTTTCAAATCTCCAGCACCAGCAAATAGCCGCTGCTCATCAACAGCAAGCTGAATTCTTCGCGGCCGGCCATCTGGTAAATTGTCATTGGCTGGAACTCGAATCCCACACCGTCGATTTTTATTCTTGTTTCGCCCGGGGCGATAAAAAAGTAGTCGCATGTTTTTTTCGCGCTGATATTTATGAGCGCCGTGTTCTTTTTGTTCATTATTTTTCTGAGTTTCATCCCGTTTAGTTGTGCTGTCTCCAGCAGGAGGTCGTCGTTGTTAACTTTTTCTTCCAGCACATTTAATCTCAGGTCAACTGTTTCTTTACCGCCCGACAGGTATTTAACATCCATTGATTTGAAATCGGCTGCCGCATCGACCGAGTGTTCCGCTCCCGCGTTTATTAACAGGGAGTCTCCCCGCTTTACCGGATGCCTTATTCCCTTTACCGTGAGGTCAAATCGCCCTTGAAAGCAGTAAACGAACTGGTGGTGCGGGTGACTGTGGCCGTCAAAACCGGTGCCTTTTTTGATGTCATTGAGCAAAATCTCATAATTATCGGTTATAAAGTAAACTTGGTTAAACCCTTTCTTAACAAGTTTTGAATCTGTTATTTCTCTTATCAAACAAACCCACTCCCCGTTTTATTTTGCCTTATTTTGCCGCCTGGACCGGGCTGGCCGTTTTTATTCTTTCAAAAACATTCCAGCTCATCATAATCGGGCCGCAGTCTTTGATGACGTTAAGGCCGTATTCTTCAACGCAAATGTAATTCGTCATGCAGACATCCACCTCGCCCTCGGCTACCATTAATGCAGCCCTGCTGTTGCTTTCTGCAAAAATGATCTCCGCATCAGGGTAATATCTTTTGACCCAACTGCTGGGTGCAGGATGGGTGGCAATTTTTTTTATATCTGTCACCACAGGCTTTTTGCTCCCTATAACAAGCCTGGGTGTTTCGTAAACAAAAGTGTTTACAATTTTTATTGAATCGAAATTTTCAAATAACAATTTGGCAAAATTCTGATAAGCAGAAGGAACGAGGGCCAAATCCGATTCTCCTCTTTTCAAAACATCAATCGCCTCTTCAAAAGTGGAATACAGCCTTATTTCCCCTGTCAAACCGTTCTTGTCCATGTAGTACTGCGCAGTATATTCGCTGCATGTGCCGCGCGGTCCAAGGGTTGATATGACAATTTTCTTTTTGCTTTTCATAAACCATTAACACACCTTTTTAAATGTTTTATTTGCCCGGCTTAACGGCGGTGATGATGCTCCTGCTGGCCACAGTCGGGATGACCTGGATCCCTGAAAACCCCGCCTCTTCCATAAATGTGCCGACCTCTCGGCAGGAATAACACTTGCCCCTTGTCGAAAGCATTAACAGTACCGAGTATTCCGCAATTTCCAGCGGGCCGTTCTTTTCGGGATTGAGATGAGCGTCGTGGACGACAATCATCCCCTCGTCATCTAGCGCTTCGTATGATTTTTTCAGGAGTCCTCTGATTTCGCCCTCGTCCCAATCATGGAATACATTTGAATAAAGATGAACATCATAACCCTCAGGCAGTTTTTCCTTGAACATATCGCTTCCGATTACAGTTATCCTGCCGGATAGCCCTCTTTTGTTTATTGAATGCCTGGCAATTCTATCAATAGGTGGTTTCTCCAGTACAGCGGCACTCATGTTTTGATGTTTAAGCACGATCGCCGCCGAATAAATACCAGAGGCCCCGCCGATGTCCAAAAGCCTGTTATAATCCTTAAAATCAATTCTCTGGGCGAGGACCGGTGCAAGAAAGGCCCCCCTGCTGTCCATCGCTTCCGTAAAATTCTCCGAAAATTCCTCTTTCTCCATGGCCAGCGCCCATTCTTTTTCATTCTTATTACCGCCCCAACCTTCCGGTTCACCGGTTCTCAATACCTTCACCATATCCAGGCAAGCCGGACGGTTCATCTGCGTGGCTAAATAAGGCCCCAAATACCATTGGCTTGAATCGACCAAGTGCTCTCTGGCAAGCTCCGTCAGGTGTAATTCATTTTCCTTTTGTTCCAGCAGCCCGTATGCTTTGAAAAGAGTCAACATTACATCGGCAGGCCTTTCCTTTATTTTCAGGCCTTCGCATATTTTTTTAAGGTCTGCAGGATGTTCATTCAACCACGAAAAAAAGTTCAGGTGCGCGACAGCCGCTATAAACAGATCCGCGGCATACATGCCGTCGCGCAGCGCCATCAAACGGCTGGGATCAGTCGCCGGGTTTGTATCAAGTTTGTTTAAAACCATACCTACCTCTCGTTTTTGTTTAATTATTATGATAAATAACGCAACAATTTGAATTGCAAGTTTTATGCCAGATCACAAAATTCCACCGTTCTTGGGTTTTTTCGTTCGACCCTCCCAGAACTTGTGTTCAAAAATTTATCAAATGCACATCAGCAAAAGGTTTTCTGGCTGGTTCTGCCTTTTTCCAGTTTTGTTAGTATTTTGTACATGCTAAATTTTTTAGCATGTGTATTCATGTTTAACTGCATTTTTAGACACGAAAAGATGTATTAGCCCATATTCCGATTGTTTTCTTTACAATTCGTATAATGCACTGGCTTTATGGCGACGTAAAGTCTTGTTAAATAATAAGTTGCCGGCAGCTAAATGCCGGCAACCCGGTAGGGGAGGTAATATTATCGGTTTTTCAGTCTATTTTTTGCCATATAGTTTTTCATAAGTTTCCGAGACGCCTAATACTTTGCTTTCTTTGCTGAATTCAGAAGTATACTTGTCAAGCTTGGCCAAAAAATCCTTTGCTTCCGCTTCTGTCATGAGTTTTAACTTGGTAACATCGTTGATCCACATTTTTTCCTGCATGGGAACGGCAATCTTAGCCGCTTCCTTTATGACGTTATCCGGCCATTTGTGAAACTTGCCGCCTTGCTCCGTTATGGTCTTGACACCCGTTTCCATGGTATTGTTCATAATCTCGGCCCACTTGTAGTCAATTAACTCCTTCCGGACCTGCATGAAGAGATCCTTGATGTCCTGCGGGAATTCATCCCATAACTTCTTATTGATTACCACCGCGGAGGGCCCTTGCACACCGCTGCCAATGTCAATGACATGGGGTGCGATTTCATGCAGTTTCATGCCGGCGGCCGTCCTTAACCCGAAACTGGTTACAGCGTCAATGATGCCTCTTTCCAGGGACGTATAGGTTTCAGGAGCAGCAATGGGCATCGGCGTGGCTCCCAAAGCCTTCATGACATCGCCTTCCACACCATATGTCCGGACCTTGAGCCCTTTTAGTTTATCCAGTGACAGGACCGGAGTTTTGAATAAACAGGCTTCGTTACCCCAGTTCGTCATATACAGAACCTTGATATTGTTACTCTCGTATTCCTTCTGCCAGGCGGGGGTTTCTTCATACAGCCTGTTCGTGGATTTAAACAGGGCATCTGGACTTTCCAGGCCAGGTCTCCACTTCCACTCGACGCCCCTGCTCACCGGAAGCTCGGCAGTATAATAGCCGTAGTTTAAAAATGTCAGTTCACACAGCCCATCCCTAACGGCGGCAAAATGTTCACCGGTTTTATGCAGGGCACCCGACCAGTAATATTCGACTTTAATCCGGCCATTGCTTCGTTTGGCCACTTCATCGAAATACCACTGATCGATGATGGACGGCTCAGTGTTTTGAATACTGTAATAGTCGTACTTTAACGTCCAGGTTTTAGGAGTTTCAACCTTTTTTTCCTGCGGTTTCTCTGCTTTAGCACATCCTATGGACATACCGCTTATTAGGAAAATACAGGCAACCAGCAGGACAAGCAGTTTGGTTTTTCCAGTCCTTCCTTTCATGAACTTTATATCCTCCCTTTATTTAATATTAAATGCACAACTATGCGCTATTGAACCTTGGATGGCAGCCAGGTAGTGAGCTGCGGAAACAGCAGCACCAGCACGACCACAATAATTGTAAAAAAGATAAACCAGTTGCAGCCCTTGAAAATGTCTTCCAAGGGCATATCGGGGCAAACCCCTTTCATGATATAGGCGTTCAAGCCTACCGGCGGCGTAATCAATCCTATTTGGATCAGCAGGGTGCAGAGTATGCCGTACCACAGCGGGTCGTAACCAAAGGTCTTGACCACTACCGGAAAAGTGATGGGCAGGGTGATGACCAGGATAGAAAAGGGGTCCAGGAACATGCCCATGGGAATCATGATAAGCAAGAAAACGGCAACTATAAAAATCGAGGGAATATCAAGTCCCGCCGCCCAGGCGTTAACCAGGGCGGGGACTCCCGCCAGGGTCATGAAAAAGCTGAACAGCCCGGACCCAATCAAGATTATGAAAATCATGCCACATGTATTTAACGTCTCTTTCAAAGCATCCCAGACTTTACCTGGTATTTGCGCTCTTTCCTCCCTGGGGCACTTTAACAAGTACATGATGAAGCTGGCAAAAGCCCCTACAGCCGCCGCTTCCGTTGGGGTAACCACACCGCCGTAAATGCCGCCGATAACAATTATGAACAGCACGCCGACTCCCCAGAACAATCTTAAGGATTTAATCCGTTCCAGCCAGCTTACCTCCATCGGTGACGGGCACAAACTCGGGTCTTGCCTGCTCAGCATCAAAAGCCCCAGGCAAAATACCGCTGCCGTCAAGATTCCGGGGATGATCCCGGCAATAAGCATCTTGCCTACCGATACTTCGGTTATAGCCCCATAAAAGACAAGAATAACACTGGGCGGGATCATGATGCCCAACAGTCCACCCGCGGCCACCGTACCGGCGGCGATTTTCCTATCATACCCCCTTTCGAGCATTTCTGGTATGGCCACTCTGCCCATGGTGGCGGAACAGGCCACGCTTGAACCACAGCAGGCGCCGAAGCCGGCGCAGGCCATAACCGTCGCTATAGCCAAACCGGCCGGCAGTTTCGACAGCCACTTATTGGCAATTATATAGGCATCCTTGCTCAGCCCGCCGGCAAAGGCCAAATACCCCATCAAAATAAACATTGGAACCACCAGCATCAAGTAATCGGCAGCATGCATATACGGGTACGTTTTCAACTGCGCAAGGGCAAAGCCCAGCCCCTTTAGTCCTATCAACCCGACAACCCCGCTTACTCCAAGGCTGGCATAAATCGGCACCCCGATGGCCATAAGGATGAGCATCAGAAACGTTGCCATTATAACTGCAGTAATTGGCTCCATAGAATCACTTCCCCCCGTCGTAAAAGATTGGCTCGCTTAACCCGGCCTTATCCTGACAGCTGGTTATCCTGTCGGGAACCGTTTTAGCAGAAAATACAGGTTCCCCTTTATCTCGGCAACCAGCTGGCCCATCATGGCCAGCGCGCCCACAGGGACAAACAGCCTGGCCCACCATGTCGGAAACCGGTAAAAATCCCCGTACCTAAAAGACTTTACACCATACGCCCAGAGGCCGTCTTTTAAGGTTTGGGTAAAGATCATCGCAAAAAAGAGCAAACAGACCGTAAGGCTAACCAGCTCAAGGGCTGCTCTCCACTTTTCATTAAGTCTGCTTGTCAATATGGTTACACTGATATGACCGCCCGCTTCCTGTGTCGGCGCCAGGGCGGCAAAGACCATCACGGCCATCAAGGTCTCGCACATGGAGAAAACAGGCCCTACCGGCTCATCTGAAAACCAGCGCCATATCACATCAATTGTAGTAAACACTCCCATCAGTATTATCGCGGCAATGGCAATCAGAGCAAATCCACTGTTTACAATAGACCACTTGCTTTTTTTTACATCCATTCTTTATCCCCTCCCCTATTGTTCCTGTTTTTTGAGGGTTCTGACACTGCCGTCTTCATTTATTTCAAGATAATCCCCGGTTTTGATCTCTTTTGTAATGTCTCCCATAAAGCCGTCCAATACCGGTATGTCCATTGTCAAAGCGCACTCAAGGGTTACTGGTTCAATATGGTTGCAGAGTATTGCCAGCGGCGCCTTGTCGTTTTTCTTGAGCTGGTAGGCAATGTACGGCGCTATGGTTCCCCCCTTGCCGGTGGGTATGACCATAATTTTACCCTTTAGCGGAGTGCCAAAAAGATGATGGCCAGTCAGTGTAATTTCACCATTGGTTGGATTTACATCTCCAATAAAGGAAAACGGAACATCGATCACCACTGCTTCCCCTCTGACATATCCAGCATTTAAGACCCTTCCGGTAAATCGCACCGTCAGTTCACCTCCAGCTTCCCTGATACTGCTGACTGCAGGCACTGTTTCAGACTGCCAACGACTACCTTTACTTTTCCTTTTTGTAAAGCAGTAATGTAATGAGCCGCTTTAAAAGAGTTGGTCATTACGGTTCGAACACTATCCGGGATTGGAGAGTCAGGAATGGTCGCCAGGCAGGTATTGCTGAATACACCTCCGGCTTTTTCGATTTCATCCGCAAATCCCATGGTCCTGGCAAGACAGTAGGTCGGCTCGGACATCGCCAGCCAAAGCCTTGAGTTATCACTTATCTTTTTACCTCTGATAATCCCGGCTACCCTTGCAGCCTCCTCGATAGTAACATGCGGGCAGCCTATTACTACCAGGTCTACCTGGTCGCTAGAAGCCTGCCTGTATTTTTCTTTGGTCTTTTCAATCTGGATTCTGTCGACGGTGATAACCTCTTCCGGCTTTTGACCGCCAAGCGCCGCCTCTGTTGTCGGAGCCTCGGGTGTAACGCCGGCCACATGACAGACGTGGACCGAACCGCTGGTCGCAGCCGGTGCTATCAAATACTTCAATTGATCAAAAGTTATTTCCCTGGAAATGCCCTCAAAAACAACGTTCTTGTTCCAAACCTTCTCTCCCACGTAATACCCCAGTGCGCCAAAATCGTCGTCCGTCATCTCCGCGGCATCCATCCTCACCCTCACAACAACACTGGCGCGGCGGTTTTCATCTTTCAAGAGTCCATAATATAAAGCCCTCCCCGTTAATGCTGAACAAAGATTGACAATTGTTCCATCTTTATTGGTTCGCGCCCCGATGATAGAATTGGCGATTATCTGAGCACATGATCCTATCCACGATATGTAATCGCCTATGCGGGGAAGATTTCCAACATGCATGGGAAGGCAGCTGTAAGTCTGAATAAACCCGAGCTTTTTATAGATGGCCTGTCTTTTTTCATGGTCTTTAAGTTCCGACAGCGCAAAATCCTCCCTTATGCCCATGGCCATCCACTTGTCAGGATTAAATGCGGACATTAGCGGGTGAAGCGTGGTTAAAACCGGCACCGCCTCAACCCCTTCCGTCAGCTCCATCAGCAATTCCGGCGGTTCCTTAGGCATGGTATGCGCGCTGGCAATTGGAACGAACTTTTCCACGCTACAAGACCGGCCAAATTTTATCAGAATGTTGATGGCTTTTTCCAACCCTGGGCCGTGTTTGCCCGAAGCCATCTCTTCTTCATATCTGGTCAATTGCAATCGCTACATCCCCTTTTTATTTCACTTCATAATGATCTCTGACATTGTGGGTATGAACCCAGTCCCCGGTCCTGATCCTGGCCGTTGCCAGGCCTATCGTTTCACCGTATTTAATCACCGGTCCATCTTTTTCAATATTTACAATAGCTATTTTGTGTCCAAAGGGTACATCATGATTCGACTTGTATGACAATTCCTTGTCTTCGACTTTGACAAAAAATTCTTCGCCCGCTTTTATATCCGCCACGCTTGTTACGACATTATCGCTGGAGGAAATTAACTTGGCATACTTCTTCACAATATCACCTCCCGATTTTGATATTCTGCTCACATAACCGGACCTTTAATCAGGATTTCCATCTGACCGTCATAATTTAATATCTCGGCCTTCGTCAACCTGCCGGATGCCACTTCAACAGCCAGTTCATACAGTCTTTCTCCCGCCTGGGCTACACTTTCCGTTTCTTCGATTACCGATGATACATCAATATCAATATGGGACTTCATTGTAATGTTGGTTTTTTTATTTCCGCATATCTTTATTGTTGGTATGACGGGATGGCCGTTGGGTGCTCCGCGCCCGGTGGTAAACAGTATCAATTGAGCCCCGCCGGCAGCACCGCCAGTCAGGTTTTCAAAACCATGACCGGGAGTGGCCATAATATGCCTGCCGGGACACCGCGGTCTTTCTCCATATAAAAGGGCGCTCTGAATCGGTACCCTTTGCCCCTTAGCATTTGCGCCCAGGGCTTTTTCAATTAATGTTGTCAACCCCCCGGCTACATTTCCCGCCGTCATCTGGCTGCCTCTTACATCTGCTCCCACTGCCACCCCTCTTTCATACAAGTCCTTCACAAAGCCGATTATTTTATCCCCTTGTGAGGGGTCCACACACAAATCTTTCAGTGCATATTCACCGCCCATAATGTCGCACACTTCTCCCTGAATGAACGTACCTCCATTATCCGTCATCAGCCTGCATACTTCTCCAACCACAAGATTGGAAGATAACCCGGAAGTGGTATCGGAGGAGCCGCACTTCGTGCAAAAACACAGCTTGTCTAAGCCGAATTTTTCTCTTTTTATCCTGCTTGCTTCCAGGACTAGATCAGCCGCTATCTGCGCGCCCTTGTTTATGGTCTCAAGCATACCTCCCAACTCGTGAACCGTTACGGCTTCAACCGGTTTTTTTGATTCCCTGATTCCTTCCACAACTTCTTCCAGCTTAACCATTTCACAGCCCAGCCCCAACACAAGGGCTGCAGCAACATTGGGATTTTTGCCCAGGTTAATTAATGTCCGTGTCACCTGTTCCGTATCCTGCGGTGGATGCAGGCACCCCTGGTGATGAGTAAAAGCCCGGGTTCCCCTGATTAATCTCTCGATGTGCAAGGCTACGGCATTTACACATCCGACGGTTGGAATAAGCGCCACCATGTTTCTGGCTCCAACCTGCCCGTCTAACCTTGGATAACCATAAAAATCCATCTGCAATTCCTCCTCTCTATCTAGTTCAATATGTCAGATTTTTAATAAAAACCGCCTTGTATTTTAATTTATATTTAAAGATTGTAATAACTGGTCTCCAGGTGCAGTTTCATAAGCTCCGTAGCGGTTTTTACGTCTCTTTCTTTAACGGCCTCGTAAATCGCCCTGTGTTCATCAATAGACAGCCTGTACCTCCCCTTGATTATTAAAGACTGCTTGCGTCCCTCGTTTATCACATCACTGAAACAGGCCAGTATGGCAATAAACAGTTTATTATGGCTTGCTTTCATAAGGCTGTTGTGATAGTTCAAGGAAGCCCTGATTATTTTCTCGTCATCGTTACTGTTAACGGCAATCTCCATTTCTTCTATTGCCTCCAGCATTCTCTTTAAATCTTTATCCGTTCTCCTCATGCAGGCCAGCTCGGTGGCTTTGACTTCCAGAGTAATCCGCATTTCTTTGAGATCATTCAAAATGTTTTGCCCCGGTTCAACAGCATTTTCAAGAATATCAAGCAAATTTGCCGTTTCAAGCCCTTTTACCACATAACCTTCGCCGGGCCTCAAGTCCAAAACATTTATAAACTGCAGTATCTTCAGGGCTTCCCTCAGCGGAAGCCTGCTGACACCGAGTTTCTGCGCCAAATCTCTCTCGGGGGGGAGCTTATCCTCCGGTTTCAAAATCCCCTTCTCAATCATCTCTTTGATCTGTCGAATGATCTGGTCAGATAAATTCTCCTTATTGACTTTCTTGAATTCATCAAACGATTCGTTCATTACAACACCCCATTATATGGTTTTATTTTATTATGGTATTACCGTTATTGGTATATATGTATTTTGGTATTACCAACTTACCATAAAGTATATCACATCATTTATATAATTCAAGACCTTTTTTATAAAAAGGTGGTTAGAACTCTGCCGGCCAAGGTAGAATCATAAATATTATATCCTGGTTAACTGAATTGTCACGGTACACATGATTCCCGATTGACCGATAAAAATTAATAAATACCCTTGGAAAAAAATGATCCGCTTCGAATAATATGGGTGCTGCCAAGGCTAAATAAATTAGTATCTATGGTTATGAGGAGGTAATCTTATGAAAAAGACGCTGGCCATCCTGCTGACCCTGATTCTGATACTGTGCAGCAGCACAGCCACCCTGGCCAAGCCCCACGGAGTAATCCACTCTGTTCCTGCAAAATCCACTTACACGTTCAGCTATGAAGTGCCTGGTTACATCGTGACGGAAAAAGATACTGCTGTTAACGTGACATTTAAAACAGCCCTGTTGGGAAGCGCCGGTTATGAAGGGGTCCACTTTGAGTTTCAAGCAACAAATAATGTAGCCGGAACCGTATATTTTACAGCTACAGACAGTGCAGGCAACACTCAAACCTTTATCAACAATGGCTCCTGGGGGCCTGCTGAAGGGTTTACACTGCCAGCATATTATAATGAATCCACCAGCTGGAACCTGAAATTCACTAAAGCGGGTCAATATAATATTATTTTTAAAGCATTCAGCGGCAGTAACGTCTTTGCCGAAAAGATTCAATCATTAACAGTTACAGATGCCGCTTTCGTCTACACAGTCCCGGAAACTGTTTATGCAAACCAGGAGATAACAGTAAATGTCGGCTTCGTTACAGAACAAGATTACAGCAATGTACACTTTGAATTCTCAAAAACTGCAGGTCCTGGGAACGTGGTTTTTAAAGCAAAAGACAGTAATGAAGTATGGTTTAACTTTATAAATGCCGGCACGTGGGGCTCCGGATTTAATATTACCAGTCCTTACAGCACAACCACTCCCTGGCTTATGACCTTCAGCTTGCCCGGCACCTATACGATAACCTACAAACTGGTGGAGAGCGACAATGACATAGTAGCTACCGGCAGTACAAACGTAGTAGTGAAAGACCCCACTGCAGTTAATAACGATGACGAAGATGATGACAGTATTAAAAATGGAAACACCAAAGGTTTGCTGAATGCCCTCCGGAATCACTACAAAAAAAATAAAAAGATAAACCACGGTGCAGAGCGGATTGTGGAACTGCTGATGGCCAGAGGAGTAAATCAGGTAGAGTAGGACAAGGTCGGCTGTCCGGTTCTAATCCATTTTAAGCTGACTAGTAGCTAAAACTCCCGCTAAATCAACTCTATCGGCCTTCCCCCTTATTCCCACTCTATGGTGGCGGGAGGCTTGGAGGTGATGTCGTACACCACGCGGTTGACGTGGGGGACTTCATTGACAATGCGGTTGGAGATGCGCTCCAGCAAGTCATAGGGCAGGCGGGCCCAGTCTGCCGTCATGGCATCGTCGCTGGTTACGGCCCGCAGAACGATGGGGTAAGCGTAAGTGCGTTCGTCCCCCATCACTCCCACGCTCCTGATTGTGGGTAAAACGGCAAAGTACTGCCAGATATTCTCTTGCAGCCCGGCTTTTCCGACCTCCTCCCGGACAACGGCATCAGCTTCCCTCAGTATTTCCAGTTTCTCCTCCGTCACTTCGCCGATGACGCGAATGGCCAGGCCCGGACCGGGAAACGGCTGGCGAGCAACGATTTCTTCCGGCAGCCCCAGTTCACGCCCAACCTGTCGCACCTCATCCTTGAATAAAAGCCTCAAGGGCTCGAGCAGCCTGAATTTCATGTCGCGCGGAAGACCCCCCACGTTATGGTGGGTCTTGATTGTCGCCGCCGTGCTGGTCCCGCTTTCAATGACATCGGGATAAAGAGTACCCTGAACAAGGAACTGGATGTTTCCCAGCTTGGCGGCTTCCTCTTCGAAGACACGGATAAACTCATTGCCGATGATGACGCGTTTCTTTTCCGGGTCGCTTATTCCTTTTATTTTGTTTAAGAAACGCTGCCCCGCCTCCACAAAAACCAGGTTTATGCCAAATTTTCCGCTAAAAGTATCCCTGACCTGCTCCGATTCGCCCTTACGCATAAAGCCGTGGTCCACGTAAACGCAGGTTAACCGGTCCCCTACGGCCTTGTGGACCAGGACCGCCGCCACAGACGAGTCCACCCCCCCGCTTAAGGCGCACAGGACTTTTTCACGGCCCGTCTCTTTTTTAATTTTTTCTACCTGTTCTTTGATAAATGAACCCATGGACCACTCGCCCTGGCAGCGGCAGATGTCATAAAGAAAACGGCTCAGTATTTCCATGCCGTACTCGGTATGCCTCACCTCAGGATGGAACTGCACTCCGTACAATTTTTTTTCGTTGTGGGCAAAAGCGGCATATGGAGTGTCGGCAGTCCGGGCGCATGAGACAAAGCCTCCAGGCATGCCAGCCACAAAATCTCCATGGCTCATCCAGCACCGCTGTTTCCCGGCAAGACCGCGAAAGAGGGGGGTTTCTGTGTTTACCTCAACAACCGCTCTTCCGTACTCGCGCTTGCCGGCTCTTTTCACTTCTCCTTTGAAAAGATGGGCAATGAGCTGCATACCGTAGCAAATGCCCAGGATTGGTATACCCAGTTCGAAAAGCCCAGGGTCCACCTGGGGAGCATTTTCGGCGTATACACTGGCCGGGCCGCCGGAAAAAATAATCCCTTTGGGTTTCCTGGCTTTTATCTCGTCCAAAGGAGTATGATAAGGAATCATTTCGGAATAGACATGCAGTTCCCGAACCCGCCGGGCTATCAACTGGTTGTACTGGCCGCCAAAATCCAAAACCAAAACCGTTTCGTGTTCCTGGAGCAACCGGCTTCCTCCTTCCATGCTTCAAACAACAACCGGTTAAAACTATTAACTAACCGCTTTTTGTTTCAATTACCGCCACATAGGGCAGGTTTCTGAATTCTTCATTATAATCCAGGCCGTAGCCGACCACGAATTCGTCAGGAATTTCATAGCCGTTGTAGTCCGGCACAAGCGGCACTCTCCTCCGGCCTGGTTTATCAAGAAAAGCGCAGACCTTCAGGCTGGCCGGGCTGCGTGTCATGAGGTTCTCTTTCAGGTAGCTCAGGGTGAGACCTGTATCCACGATATCCTCGACTATCAATACATCTTTGCTCATAATATCGGCTTCCAGGTCTTTTAAGATGCGCACCACCCCGGAAGTGCTGGTCGAAGCGCCGTAGCTTGAAACCGCCATGAAATCCATCTGCAGGGGTAAAGGAATTTCCCTTATCAAGTCTGAAAGAAAGATGATTGAACCTTTGAGAATCCCAACGACAAACAGGTCTTTATTCTTGTAATCCTGTGTTATTAGCTCTCCCAGTTCTTTTACTTTACTGCGGATTTCAGCCTCGGAAATTAAAATCCTGGTGATCTCGGCGGTCATTGTCAACCCCTCCCTTTTTTTAAAAACCTCTCCCGCAAGCCTGTCCAACTATAACACCCTTTGATTATACCAAAAAGCGGCAATGGGCCTCAAGTGGATGCGAGTAAAGGCATCTTGCCTGGCAAAGTTCGGGACTTCATATTGTTTCCCGGCTACACTTCAGGTCCCTTTATGTCGACCGGCTCGTTAAAGTCCTTCAGTTCCACATCAATTTTGAGGAGGTGGCGGGAGTTGTCGCGGTGTTCGGCCATAATTTCAGCCCTACGGATCACCCCTTCTTTTCTGTCGATCCACAGCCTGTAATTAAAGTCCTCCCAGTACAGTTCCATGTACTTGTTACCCCCGCGTCCCATGACCTCGTAAAGGCGGCACGTCTTCCCGCCAGCCTTTTCTCGGCCCACGTACTTTACGTCGATATTATCCCTTTCCGTAAAATGGAACGCCCCCAGCGGGTTTATTTCCGCAATCAACTTTTCCACGGCGGCGCGTTCCTTGTCGGGGACCACCACCCAGCCTTTGGTCAAGCTGTCGCGCCGGTACAGGACGTCTCCCAAGTGGTAAATCTCCACCTCCGCCTTGATGATGGGAAGACTCCCCTGGAGATGAACACCCCTTAAATTTTTTTCGCCGTTTATCTCGGAAATGATTGACTCCTTTCCTTCCAAAACGCGAACTGCCACTGCCCTGTAGCGGTAGCTCTTGGCGTTCAGGGTTTTGACCAGGCCCTGCAGCACCGCTTCTTTCGGGGGAGGCGCAGTCAGCTCGTTGATTCCATAAACCAAAAGCGCCGCCAGAAAACAAGCCGCCAGCAGTTTCCACCATTTTCCGCGCAAGTTGACCGCTGGCAATGTAAATCCCGCCAACTGCCGCATTATCTCCACTCCCGCTCCAACACTTCTTGCTCGTTTTTATATCTTTACGAAGGCAGGCGGAGAATTATGCACATATTATTTTGCTTCGGAAATCACGCTTCCTTCTGTTTTTTCCTCCCTGGCGCACTCGTGAATTTCCAGCAGCCTTTGCTGCGCTTTAGCAAAAACCTCCTCCCAGCTTATCCCGGTGAGAATCTCTATGCCCTCTTCGATCGTTTTTACGGCATAAACATGGAATTTGCCTTCTTTTACAGCCTCGATCACCTCGTCGTCAAGCATCAGGTTCTTAATGTTCTGGTGCGGGATAATCACCCCCTGCTCTCCTGTGAGACCCTTGATCTTGCAGACCTGGAAGAACCCCTCGATTTTCTGGTTGACTCCGCCGATTGGCTGGATTGCCCCTTTCTGGTTGACGGAACCGGTAACGGCGATCCCCTGCTTCACCGGCACGCCGGAAAGACTGGAAAGCAGGCCGTAAAGTTCGGCGCTGGAAGCGCTGTCCCCTTCCACCCCTTCGTAAGACTGTTCAAAACAAATACTGGCCGAAAAAGAAAGAGGAAACCTGGCCCCGAATTTTTCTCCCAGGTAGCCGCTCAGGATCAGCACGCCTTTGTCATGAATCGGACCGCTCAGCTTAACTTCCCGCTCAATGTTGATGATGCCCCTTTTGCCTACGTATGTGTTTACCGTAATGCGCGAGGGCTTGCCAAAGGAGTACTCGCCAAGGTCGTAAACGGCCAACCCGTTGACCTGCCCGACCGTTTTTTCGCCGGTGTCAATGAGAATGACCCCTTTTTCGATAAGCTCCCGCAGCTTCTGCTCAATTTTGTTGGCCCGGTATATCTTTTTTCTGATCGCCTTTTTTACATGTTCTTCGGTCACCGTTGCCGCTTTTTCCAGCTCCGCCCACGTATCGGCCTCGTATAATATTTCCACCAGGTCGTTGAATCGAACAGAGAGCTTTTCCTGGTTGTCAGCCATGCGGGAACTGTACTCCACAATCCTGGCCAGGGCGGAACTGCTGAAGGGGCGAAGGTTCTCCCTTTTACAGTGATAGCAGATTATCCTGGCCAGTTTATCAACATTCCCGGCGGTTCTCTCCATCTCCACATCAAAATCGGCTTTGATCTTAAACAGCTTGCGGTAATCCTCATCGTACTGGTACAGCAGGCGGTACTCCCACTCGCTGCCAATCACAATCACTTTAACCTTAAGCGGGATGGGTTCCGGCTTTAAGGTGGAAGTCGGTATTACCCCCATCTGCTCGCCTATGTTCTCCATGATTATTTTTTCCGTCTTCAGGGCGCGCTTCAAGGCGTTCCAGGAATAAATATTCGTAAAAAGGTCCCGGCACTGCAGGATCAGGTACCCCCCATTGGCCCGGTGCAAGGAGCCGGGTTTTATTTTCATAAAATCGGTGGTGAGAATTCCCAGCTGGGTTTCATATTCAACCTTCCCCACGAGGTTGTAGTATGTGGGATTGGTCTCCACCACGACCGGTGCGCCTTCGGTCTTGCCGTTATCGATAAGCAGGTTCACCTGGTACCTGTGAGTAAAATCCCTCACCTTTTCATCCTTAAACAGCAGGAGCTCCAGTCCGGCCTTTTCTTCCTTGTCCTTGAAAAGCCTTAAGTTCTTCATAATATCTTTGAGGACATCTTCGATATATTGACCGATTTTATCATATTGCGCGTACTTTTCCTTATGTTTTTCGAATGTATCCTCAATGGCGCTCAAAACGACCCGCTTTTCCAGCCGGTCCAATTCTTCTTGTGAACCCTTTTCCAGGTCCTTTAATTTTTTGAAGGTATCAAGGATGATCATGTTGAGTTCTTTGGATTTTTCATCGATTCTCCTGGTATCGTCGTCGCTTAATTTTTCGAACTCATCTTCCCCCATCGGCCTGCCCTCGCTGTTAAGGGGCACTGTGACTATACCTTTTTCCGTGTTTTTCAGGGCAAAACCTAGCTGCCTGGCTGTTTCATTCAAGGAAGCCAGGACCTGGTTTTGCTTTTCCTGCAGTTCTTGCAGAAACTTGCTTTTTTCCTTGTTATACCGTTCGGAAGCAAGTGCCTGGGGAATTATGTTCATGACCTGTTTGATCAATTTTCTCATATCTTCTCTGAATTCCCTTCCCATGCCGGCGGGAAGGCTCACCACACGGGGATGGTCCGGTTTTTCAAAATTATAGAGATAGCACCAGTCTGGCGGCTTGGGCTCCTGGGCCGCAAATTGTTTTACCAGGGACTGGCTGTATTTGTTGCGTCCCGTTCCCGTCGCCCCGGTAATAAAAATGTTGTACCCGTATTTTCTGATTTTCAACCCGAATTCCAGGGCTTCTGCAGCTCTTTCCTGGCCGGCGATGCCATCAAAGGGTTCAATGTCTTTGGTTGTTTTAAACGGAAATACACTGGTATCACAGGAATTCCGCAACTGTTCAGGTTTCAATTCCCACTGCCTGTTCATCAGCGCCAACTACCTCCTCGTTATGATAAGCCTGCCTGATATCATTGGGGTTATTTGCTGTTTTTTCTACATGATATGCTCCGAATCCTTTTTACCGAAAAACTTTTTTAAACACGGCATTTAATTATTTATCATGCTGAAAAAGGCAGGAATTTGCCAATTATTAGCGAAAAGTGAATAATGATTCGATTATACGGGGTGAAAGTATGGATATTGCAACTTTACTGGGAATTTCCATTGCTTTAATCGGGGTCATTGGGGGATACCTTTACGAAGGCGGGGCGCTGTTGGGCCTGTTCAGCGTGGCCTCGGCGCTCATCGTCTTAGGGGCCACAATTGGGGCTGTGTTTATCTCTTTGCCCCTGTCGGAAATAAAAGAAATCCCGAAACTGATCAAGCTGGTCCTGACCGAAAAAGATTATGACTATAACGCCTTGATTAAAAAAATCACGGAACTGGCCCATACCGCGCGGAAGGAAGGAATCCTGGCCCTTGAATCTTTAACCCAGGAAATCGACTACCGGTTCCTGGCCAACGGGATCATGATGGTTGTCGACGGCATGGACAAGGAGGCAACCAAAAGCATTATGGAGGCCGAAATCAGTTCAGTGCAGGAAAGGCATTTCCGGCGAGCCAAAATATTCGACATTGCCGGCGGCTACTGCCCGACCATGGGCATCATGGGAACCGTTATGAGCATGATCTCCGTCTTAAAAGAGCTAAATGAACCTGCCGCCCTGGGGCCGAAAATAGCCATGGCCTTTACAGCCACATTATATGGAGTGGGCTTCGCCAACGTGCTCTTTTTCCCGATCGCCGAGAAATTAAAAGCGAAGTCCCACGCCGAAATGGTTTACATGGAAATCTGCATGGAAGGCGTTTTGTCCATCCAGGCCGGAGAAAGCCCCAAGATCATCAGTGAAAAGCTGCTGGTTTTCATCAACCAGGGCAAACGCGAAGAAGAGGAAACGGAAACTAAGAAAGAGGAAGAGCAGAATGCTTAGGAAGAAAAAACACGCCGATCACATCAACATGGAAAGATGGCTGATTTCCTACGCCGACTTCATCACGCTTCTTTTTATCCTCTTCATCATTTTATACTCATTCAGCCAGATTGACATTCAAAAATACAAGCAGATGGCCGCTTCCCTCGCCGGCGAATTCGGCGGCAGCAATCCCATCATGGAGCATCAGGGACAAGGTCACAGTGAGGAAAAATCCCCGGCGGAAATAGAGAATGAAACGCTGGCCAGGCTGGCGGAAGAAATAAGGGCTTACGGCCAGCAGCGGGGAATAACCCCCAACCTCGCTTTTCGCGTCGATGAGCGCGGTCTCCATATTTCCATCACCGGAACGGTCCTGTTCAATGACGCCAGCGCCGCCCTGACGCCGCAAGCCAAGGAGTTTATCAGCATCATCTTCGAACAGCTAAAAAATTTGCCCAACCCGATACTTATTGAGGGACATACGGACAACCGCCCCATCAATACCAGGGAATTCCCCTCCAACTGGGAACTGTCGGCGGCCCGCTCCATTAACCTTGTCCGCTATCTTATCGAAGAATACAAGTTCGACCCGCGCCGTCTTTCATCGGCAGCGTACGGGGAATACCGTCCCGTCGCCCCAAACGATACTCCGGAAAACCAGGCCAAAAACCGCCGGGTGGAGATCATCATCTTGCGGACAAACCAGTCCGCAGCCACGCCGGTCAAGCAGTGACGCGCGCCAAAGCAAACCCCGGGCCGCTTCTTAACGAGCCCGGGGATCTCTTTTTTAATAACAGTTTTACGCTTGCCTGCGCGCCGGAGGCCAGTGCACGGCCAGGCCGTTTACGGCCAGCGCCGCTTCGCCTATGGCTTCCGTCACCGTAGGATGGGGGTGCACCGTGGAAACCAGTTCGTCCACAGTGGCCTCCAGCCTGATGGCCAGGGCCGCCTCGGCAATGATGTCGGTGGCCCTTGGCCCGATCACGTGAACACCCAGTATTTCGCCGTATTTTTTCCCGGCAATCACTTTCACCAGGCCTTCTCCCCCGCTGTCGATAACAGCCTTACCGTTGGCTGCCAGCGGGAATTTTCCCACTTTGTACGAAATGTTCTTGTTGGCGGCCTCTTCTTCGGTAAGACCGACTCCTGCCGCTTCCGGGCTTGTGTAGATGCAGGAAGGGACAGTGGCCGGGAAATAAGCAGGCTGGTGACCCAGGGCATGCTCAACCGCCGCCACTCCCTGGGCGGAAGCGGCATGGGCCAGCATTTGCTGCCCATTGCAGTCACCAACGGCATAAATCCCCGGAACTCCCGTGGAGAATGCACCGTCAACAAGTATTCTACCGCGCTCCACCCGGACCCCAGCTGATTCCAGGCCCAATCCCGCCGTACGCGGCCGACGGCCTACCGCCACCAGCACGTACTGGGCCGCTATTTCCTGCTCTTTACCCTGAGATTCAACCGCGGCAAGCAACCCATTATCATTTCGACCAGGTCTGACCTCCCGCAGTTTCGCTCCGGTAAAGAAAACAACCCCCCGTTTTTCGAGTTCTTTTCTCAAGCAGGCGGCAATTTCGCCGTCCATTACCGGCAGGACCTGCGGCAGCAGTTCCACGACGGTCACGCTGCTGCCCAGGGAACTGAAAAGGTCCGCAAACTCGATGCCGATAACGCCGCCTCCCACAATCACCAAGGAGGATGGAATATCCTGCAGGTTCAAGGCCTGTGTGCTGTCGATGACCCCCGGCAGCTCGGAACCCGGGAAATCCAACCTCACAGGTTCCGAGCCTGCCGCCAGGATGATTATATCGGCGTTAAGCGTCTCCGCCTTCTCGCCCTCTATTTCCACGCTGCGAGCGCCGCGCAAAACGGCTTTGCCCCTGTGGCATTTGACCCCGTTAGCCTGAAGGAGGGACCCGACACCACCGACCAGGCGGTTGACCACCGCCTGTTTGTGTTTTTGCAGTTCAGGCCAGTCAACACGCACTGCCTCCGCCTTGATCCCGTGCACAGTTCCTTCCCGTATCGCCCGGTACATCTCGGCGGTATGGAGGAGCGCTTTGGTGGGAATACAGCCTACATTCAGGCAGGTCCCGCCCAATCTTTCCTTTTCCGCCAGGTGTACTTCCGCTCCCAGCTGGGCCCCGCGAATGGCCGCCACATAACCGCCGGGACCGCCGCCTATCACCACCACTCTTTTGCTCATGTCTCAACCGGTCCTCCTCCCAGCAGCAACAGGGGATCTTCCAGCAGCCGGCGCACCCTGGCCATAAACCGCGCCGCAAGCGCCCCGTCGATCAGGCGGTGGTCAAAGGACAGGCACAAATTGGCCAGGGGTCTTATCACTACCGAACCGTCGACCGCCGCCGGGCGTTCCGCTACCCGGCACACGCCCAGGATCGCGCTTTCCGGCGGGTTGATGATCGGCGTAAAGTGATCGGCGCCGTACATCCCCAGGTTTGTAACGGTAAAGGTTCCGCCGCTTACCTCGTCGGGCAAGAGTTCACCTTTGCGCGCTTTTTCGCTCAAAACCGCTATCTCCTGCCGCAAGAGGCGAAGGGACTTCTGCTCCGCATTCTTTATCACCGGTACGATTAAACCGTTGTCCAAGGCTACCGCCACGCCGATATTTACGCCGGAGTGCCGCTTTATCCTGCCTTCCTGCAGGCTGCTGTTGACTTCACGGAACTCGGCGAGAGCGCAGGCGACACACTTGACAATGACCTCGGTATATGAATACCTGACCCCGTCCTCGCGCGACAGGCTGTCTTTCAAGCGGCCGGCTGCAGTCATATCAACTTCGACGGTCAGGTTGACATGGGGCGCGGTCTTCCAGCTCAAGCTCATCCGCTCGGCTATCGCTTTGCGCATGCCGGCCAGCGCCGTTCCCCCATCTTCTTTCTCTCCGGCGGCGGGTCCCGCGGCAGCTGCGGCCGCTCCCTGAAGAGCAGACAGGACATCATCTTTCATGATCCGCTTGTCTGAAGCTATCGCGCTCAGTTCCACGCCAAGTTCGGCCGCCATTTTGGCCGCCACGGGGGTGGCCTTCACTTCTTTGACTTTTTGCTCGCGGCAGGCCAGGACATCTCGTTCCACGATCCGGCCGTCCGGGCCGCTTCCCTTTACCCGGCTGAGATCGATGCCCAACTCGCGGGCCAGCTTTTTTGCGGCCGGGGAAGCCTTCACCCCGCTGTCCGCTCCTTTTTCGGCGGTAAATTGAACAGGTGTTTCACAGGCCGCAGCCGGATGGTCATTTTTCTCCTCTCCTGCCGGCTGCGGCAAATCCGCCGCTTTTTCGCCCGGTTCGCCGATCAGGGCAAGAGCCGCTTTCACCGGGACCGTTTCACCCTCCGGAACCAGTATTTTCAATAAAACCCCGCTGCCGGGAGCCTCGATTACGTTCGTGATTTTATCCGTCGTAATTTCCACCAGTTCCTCGCCGGCGGCAACCGTTTCTCCCTCCCGTTTATGCCATTTCACCACAGTTCCCTCAGTCATGGTCAGTCCCAGCTGGGGCATCTGCACATACACTGCCATTGCCTGGCCTCCTCTCAATTAGCATATTTCTTGGGCCGCGTTGACAATATCTTCAACACCGATTTTTACCAGCTTTTCAAGAACAGGACTGAATGGGATGGGCACATAAGGAGCTCCCAGGCGTTTTATAGGAGCGTCGAGGCAATCGAGCATCTCCTCGGCGATAATCGCGGCTATTTCCGCTCCAACACCGCCGGTCTTTACGGCCTCATGGACAATCATCACCCGCTTTGTTTTGGCTATAGACTCAAAGATTGTCTCCTTGTCAATCGGCGAGATGGTGCGAAGGTCTATGACTTCCGCTTCGATACCCGACCCCGCCAGCGATTTGGCCGCTTCCAAAACCCGGTGCAGCATCAGGGAATAAGAAATAATGGTGATGTCCTTCCCTTCTCTCACGATGCTGGCCTTTCCGATGGGTGTCAGGTGGTCACCGTCCGGAACCTCGCCCTTCATCGGAAATAATACCTTGTGTTCAAAATACAACACCGGGTTATCGTCCCGGATCGCCGACTTCAGCAGTCCTTTGGCATCCGCCGGATTTGAAGGGATTACGACTTTTAGTCCCGGAATATGAAGAAACCAGGATTCGATGCACTGGGAATGCTGCGCGGCTGCTGAGCGAATAATCCCGTCCGGGGCCCTCAAAACTACGGGTACTATTGTTTGGCCGCCGAACATATAGCGAATCTTGGCCATCTGGTTAAAAACCTCATCCATGGCCACGCCCAGGAAGTCGGCAAAATGCATATCCACAACCGGGCGCATTCCGGCCAGCGCCGCGCCGACCCCGGCGCCCACGATAGCTGTTTCCGAAATCGGCGTATCTTTAACCCTTTCAAAGCCAAAACGCTGCGGAAGTCCCTTGAACTGTCCAAAAATTCCGCCCTGCCTGGCAATGTCTTCTCCCATGATGAAGACCCTGTCATCTCGTTCCATCTCTTCACTCATAGCCTCTAGTGTGGCTTCCGAAAAGGTAATACTACGCATTGCTTACACCACCTTCAACATATAAATCTTCATACAGCTCATGCGGTTCAGGGAACGGGCTTTCGACCGCAAACTGCTCGGCTTCTCTGATCTCTGCTTCAACCTGGGCCTCGATTTGGGCAAGCTCCTTCTCTGACAGCCTTTTTTCGGCTATGACCCTCTCTTTGAGCCTTGTTATGGGATCGTTTTCCTTCATCATCCTTTGCACTTCTTCCCTGGAGCGGTACAACTCCGGATCACCGACAAAATGCCCTTTGATCCTGTAAGTCTTGGCTTCAAGCAGGGTGGGACCTCCACCTGTTCTTGCCCGTTCAACGGCCCTGGCGGCCTTTTCATAAACGTCGAACACATCGTTCCCGTCCACTATTTCGCCGGGAATCCCGTAACCGACCGACCTGTCGGCGATGTTTTCCACCGCTGTCGTTGTCCTGTAGGGTGTGGTTGAAGCCCACTGGTTGTTCTCGCAGACAAAAACGACGGGTAGTTTCCAGGCGGCGGCCATGTTCACCGCTTCATGAAAGGTCCCCCTGTTGGAAGCCCCGTCTCCAAAAAAGCATACCGCCACATCGTCCCTTCCCTGCATTTTACAGGCCAGGGCCGCTCCGGCAGCCAGGGTGTATCCTCCTCCTACCACTCCATTTGCTCCCAGCATACCCACGCTGAAATCGGCGATGTGCATCGAACCTCCTTTACCCTTGCAGTAGCCGGTCCGTTTCCCGAAGATCTCCGCCATCATTGGTTTCAACTGTGCGCCTTTGGCTATTGTATGCCCGTGTCCGCGGTGGGTGCTGGTAATGTAATCGGAGTTCCGAAGATTCTGGCACACACCTGTCGCTATCGCCTCTTCCCCGATGTAGAGATGCACAAACCCTGGAATTTCGCCTTTCAAAAACAACTCGTTTACCTTCTCCTCAAACAGGCGAATTCTCGTCATGATCAGATAAAAGTTTTTCAGGACTTCTTTTGATATTTGCTTCAAAAATAGTCACCCCGCATTTATTAATCTTCGATTTGATCAGGACCCATGCCCTCCCACTGTATAAATAATTAACACTGTTCCATAAATGAACTCCTTTCCTTCAAAAAGGCCAAAAAAAAATTAATAAAAATCAACAATACGAATACGATAAAGTCTCTAAGCCTTATCCCGTTGAAGAAAGCCCAACCCGGGGAGGTATGAGTCAGGCTTCCTTGGCCGGAAAACCGGAAGATATGTTTTTTCTTAATTTACACCCCCTCGGTTAAGATGCTTGCACAAATAATTACATGCAATTTTTGTGCCAGTTTTAATCTCCTTGCCTCTACTTAATTTTTATGTTCCGTCTGGCAGCCAGCAATTCCTGTATTGTACTATTTTTGAACAACATCAAAAAGAAGCAAGGAAAAAGAGTAAAAACGGGTTATGTGCAATTATTGAAAAATAGTTAGTTTTTCTAACACTCGATTTTATATTTGTCTATCTTAAAATACAGCGTATTGCGGGCTATTCCCAGTATTTTGGCCGACTTTGTAATATTACCCTGACAGTGTTTAAGCACTTCGATTATCGTTTGCCGTTCCGCTTCTTCCAGAGAGCAAAATTTTCTCGACTGCTGTAAATGAGCGCCGCTCCCCGATAAAATTTTGGGTAAATGGTGAGGCATAATACGATTGGTCTCCGCAAAATTTACCGCTCTTTCCAGCGCGTTTTGCAATTCCCGGATATTTCCCGGCCAGGAGTATTCCATAAGGATTTTCATGGCTTTGTCGTCCAGCACGTAATCCATGCCCCGTTCTTCCGACAGCTTCTGGAGAAAGAACCGCACCAGCAGGGGAATATCACCGCTTCTCTGGACAAGCGCAGGAAGGTGAATATTTAAAACATAGAGCCGCCAAAAAAGGTCTCGGCGAAAAGTCCCCTCCTCTATTTCCTTGTAAAGGTCCTTATTGGTCGCGGCAATAACCCTCACATCAACCGCCAGCGTCTTACTGCCGCCAACCCTGGTTATCTCTTTATCCTGCAGTACCCTCAGAAAACGAACCTGCATCTCCAGGGGCATTTCTCCAATTTCATCAAGAAAAATGGTACCGCCGGAAGCCAGTTCGAACTTGCCGGGTCTGCCTCCCTGGCGCGCGCCGGTAAAAGCTCCCTCATCATAACCGAACAGTTCGCTCTCGATCAAATCGCGGGGAATAGCCCCGCAGTTAACGGCAATAAACGGTCCCCTGGCACGTGAACTGGCATTATGGATGGCCTGGGCAAACAACTCCTTGCCCGTCCCGCTTTCCCCCGTGATTATTACCGTGGAAGAACTGCTGGCCGCTATGGCGGCAATGCGCTTTGCTTCCAAGATCTCCCTGCTGTTTCCGATAATATCGTCAAACGTATAACGCGCCTGGGCGCCGACCATCCGGTTCACCAGTTGTTTTACCTGTTTTATTTCTCGAAAAACATCAACCACGCCTTCAATCCTTCCATTTTCCCCCTTGATGGGGAAAGCGCTTTTTATAAAATGCAGGCGTCCTCTCTTTGAATTGATAATAAACTCTCGGTCCGTATAACCTTCTCCCGATTTAAGAACATCCAGAACAGGCGGATGAAAATCGACTATTTTCGTGATATGTTTTCCTAAAACCTTTTCAGAATCTACAAGCAGGATTTTTGCCGCGCTCTTGTTGAGGTAAGTGATGTAACCTTCCGCATTGACAGCAAGGATCCCTTCAGAAACCGCGTCTATAGCCGTCCGGTAATACCGTGCGGTCAGGTCATGTCCATCCTCTTTCTCCGCAAGCCGGAACTGGTTCTCTACAGAATATCCTACTACTGCCAACATACCCAAAATATGGTTCGGGACCTCTTCACAGCTGCCCAGTGCGCCCAGGACCGCCGTGGTTTTGCCCAGCGGATCGGCAAGGGGTACGGCTAAACTGCAGCAGCGCTTGAGTTCCAAACAATAATGCTCATCGGCTGAGACTAAACAGGGCGCTTCTTCCCGCAGGACCAGCCCAATCGCCGTAGTCCCCACCACCTTTTCGCTCCAGCTGGCGCCTGCCCGGAGATTGAGAGCCTGGCGAAACCTATTAAGCGTCTCTTTATCGCCCAGTGTTAATAAAATGGTCCCTTCGCCGTCAGCCAAAAAAGTGACAAAATTGAATTCCGCAGCCGCCAGATAAATGTTTTCCAAGTAAGGCTTGACTATGTTTATCAACGGCTTTTTTTCTTCCAGCCTGGCAAAGAACTCCTCGCTGTGGAGAGCCAGACTGCTTTTACCTCCCAAGGGATTTACTCCCCAAGACCTGCACCTCTGCCACGAAGCGGCAATAGCGGGTCTGACATTTTCCGGTTCCTTACCGGAATTGATAAAATTCTGCCACTCTGTAAACAAGTCACTGTTCTTTTTTAACCTGGTTAGTTGCATTGGCGTATTACCCCCTCTCACACAGCTCACATTGCGCGGTTAACTGCGGGGAAACCGCCGCCGCGCTTAAGGCAAGACAGCTCCCCTGCTGGCCGAAGAAACCAGGGCGGCATAGCGCCTGAGGTAAGAACCGGGCGCCGCTTTGTCCGCGGGCATCGACCATTTTCGCTTCCGCCTGTTGATCTCCTCGCTGTCCAGCCTGACATTTAAGGCCCGGTTTGGTATATCCACCCGGATAATGTCTCCTTCCTCAATTAGCCCCAGCGGACCTCCTTCGGCCGCTTCCGGCGATATATGGCCTATCGCCGCGCCCCTCGTAGCCCCGGAAAACCTGCCATCGGTAAGAAAAACAACATCCTTTTCCAGGCCCATCCCGCACAAGACCGCGGTTGGGCTGAGCATTTCTCTCATCCCCGGCCCGCCCTTCGGTCCTTCATACCGGATGACAATAACATCTCCCCGCCTTATTCGTTTATTCATGATTGCTGAAAAAGCCTCTTCTTCCGAATCATAAACCCTGGCCGGTCCCTCATGGCATTTCAGCCGGGCGTCGATTGCCGACTGTTTCGTTACCGCGCCGTCAGGCGCAAGGTTACCCCACAGCACGGCAATGCCGCCTTCGTTCTCATACGGATTGTCTATGGGCCTAATCACCTCCGGGTTTAACACCCTGGCCCGCGCAACCGATTGTGACAGGGTAAGGCCGCTGACGGTGATTTCATCACCCTCCATCAGCCCTGCCTCATCCAGCTGCCTGAGCACGGCCGAAACACCCCCGGCATAAAACAGGTCAAGCATCCTGTGTTCGCCTGCCGGATTTATTTTGACAATGTTTGGCACCTTCTTGCTCATTTCATCGAAGACCGCAAGGTTCAGCGGTACGCCCGCCTCATAAGCGATGGCGAGCAGGTGCAAGACAGAATTGGTTGACCCCCCGAGGGCCATATCGAGTGCAATGGCATTACGGAAAGCCCCTGGGGTCATCACATCACGGGGACATACATTTCGCCTGACCAGTTCCATTATCTGCATTCCCGCCTTTTTGGCCAGGGCAATCCGCTGCCCGTAAGGGGCAGGTACGGTCCCGTTCCCGGGAAGGGCTATCCCTAAGGCCTCGGCCAGGCAGTTCATGGTATTTGCTGTGTAAAGTCCGGCGCAGCTTCCACAGGATGGACAGGTATTTCCTTCCATCTCGTAAAGAGTTTCTTCGCTAATTCTGTCCGCAGCCAGGGAACCTACCGCTTCAAAACCGCCCTTTGTTACATCCGTATCCTGGCCTTGAAAACGTCCCGGCAGCATAGGTCCGCCCGATACGTAGACGGCGGGGACATTCAGCCTCGCCGCGGCCATCAACATGCCCGGCACAATCTTGTCACAGTTGCCAACCAGCACCATGGCGTCGAACTTATGGGCCGCCATCATCGTTTCAATGGAATCGGCAATCAGTTCCCTGCTGGCCAGGGGATATTTCATCCCGCTGTGATTCATTGTTATCCCGTCACAAACTCCGATAACGGGAAACTCGATAGGCGTGCCCCCGCCCGCCGCTACGCCGAGTTTCGCCGCCAGGACCAGCTTATCGAGGTGGTAATGACCGGGGACAATCTCACTATGGGCATTGACTACTGCCACCAGCGGCTTTGCCAAATCCTGCGGTGTATAACCCATGGCATAAAACAAAGAACGGTGGGGTGAACGGGCTGTCCCTTTAGTAACTTGCTCGCTTAGCAAAACCAAAACCTCCTCGCTTAATATTAAAAAATAATGTCAAAATATAAGGGAATATAGGTTATCAACAATAAGGCCAGAACAAGTCCCAGCATTAAGGGGACTACGGCTTTGCTTATCCTCTCGATGGGAATATTAGAAATGGTACTGGCCACGTACAGGTTAATAGCCACCGGGGGCGTGATCATCCCGATGGCCAGCCCGATCACCACCAGCAAACCGAAGTGAATGAGGTCCACCCCCAGCTGGTTTACCAGGGGTAAAAACACCGGAGTGAGAATAATCAGGGCGGAGGCTGTTTCCATGAACACGCCGGCAATAAGGATGACTATGTTTATCAGCAGAAGAATAATAAATTTGTTGGAAGACAAAGCCAGGATGTTCCTGGCAATGAGACCGGGTATCTGCCAGTTGGCCAGTATCCAGCTCAGCGCTGAAGCCGTGGCGATCAGGAACATGACCACCGACATGGTAACGGCCGACTTCGTGAAGATCCTGAAAATGTCGCGCCAGCCCATATCCCTGTAAATGAAGACGGCTACGAGCAGGGCGTAATCTACCGCTATTACCGCGGCTTCCGAGGGAGTGAAATAACCTGAAAAGATGCCGCCCAGGATAATCAGCGGAGTGAGCAGCCCCCATACCGCCTCCTTGAAAGTCCGGCCAATATGGCGAAAGGAGAAGGGCGAACCCTGCTCGTAATTGTTCCTGTAAGCCTTTGACAGCGCAATAATAATCAGCACAAGACCCATCAGGACTCCCGGAATAAAACCGTTTAAGAAGAGCCGGGCCACCGACTGGTCGGCGATGACGGCATACAGGATCATGGGAACCGACGGAGGTATGACAACCCCTATGCAGCCTCCCGCAGCAATGAGCGCGGCGGAGGTCGCCGGATTATATTTCTTTTTCTCCAGTTCCGGTATGAGGGGAGTGCCCACGGCAGCAGTTGTGGCGGCTCCCGAACCGGAAATGGCGGCAAAGAACATGGAAGCCAGAACAGCTACAACCCATAAGCCCCCTCTCAAAAACCCCAGGATGGCATCGGCAAACTGGACCAGTTTTTCCGAAACCTTGCCCTGGGCTAAAAGATCCCCTGCCAGGATAAAAAAGGGAACCGCTACGAGAGGAAAGGAATCCGTCCCGGCGAACATCCGCTGGGGAATTACCACCAGGGGAACACTCTGAGTCAGGAGAACAGTAACGGCTGTCAGTCCCATAGAGACGGCTACGGGAACACCCAAGATTAAAAAAGCCGCGAAAGAACCAAATAGAAGGGTTATCATGCCGCCACCCCCTTTTTTCCCTTATTATTTAACATTTGCGCCATTCCGCCGAGAGCGTGCAGCGCCATTACCGTCAGGCTAACGGGAATGCTCATATACACAAACTGCATGGGTATCCCCAATGCCGGCGAGATTTGAAAAACCTGGAGTTTTATCATTACCAGGCTGTAATAAGATATTACGGCAAAAAACAGCAGGGACAGAACATATATGAGCAGCGAAAAATAAAACCGGATTTTCTGGGGAAGGGCTTCGATAAAAAAATTTATGGCAATATGGTTGCCGCGCTTGTAGGCCATGGTAGCGGCAAAAAATGTGCCCCATACCAGAAAATAACGGGAAATTTCCTCGCTCCAGGCTAAAGCGGTGAAAAAGACTCTAAACACGACCTGCAGGGTTGTC
This sequence comes from Peptococcaceae bacterium, assembly GCA_024655825.1. Classification (NCBI taxonomy): domain Bacteria; kingdom Bacillati; phylum Bacillota; class Clostridia; order Eubacteriales; family Peptococcaceae; species Peptococcaceae bacterium. The sequence continues at coordinate 51,495 of JANLFJ010000013.1, forward strand.
GCAGTTACCATACCCGTAATTATGAAAAAAACAAGCGCCGTAATCATCCTGTCTAAGAGGTCGCTTGTCTTTACAAGCAGTGAAGATACGGTTTTAGCCATTCTTTACTCCTCCATATTTAGTGGAAGATTTGTGTGACACCTCAACAGTGTCACACAAATCTTCTGTTGTTTCTTTTTTCTTATTTTTTGGCTTTATTGATTTCATCCAGCAGGGTTCCAAACTTTGATCCGTATTTATCATAGACTGGTTTTACGGCTTTCTGGAAAGAAGCCAAATCCGGTTCAATTATCTGCATGCCTTTTTCAGCCAGTTCTTTCAACTGGCCTGACATCTGCTCGGCATTCCACTTGCGCTCGTATACCGCCGCTTCCTGCGCGGATTTTTGAACCGTTTCCTGCACTTCCTTGCTCAAGGAATCAAAGAACTTCTTGCTCATCAAAAACAGCGCCGGAGCATACGTGTGCTTTGTCATGGACAGGTATTTTTGCGTTTCATACAGTTTATAAGCATAGATGACGTTTACCGGGTTTTCCTGGCCGTCGATTGTTTTTTGCTGTAAAGCCGTCAAGGCCTCGGTCCAGGCCATGGGAACGGCATTCGCGCCCAGGGCCTTGAAGGTATCGATGTACACGGGATTCTCCATCACCCTGATCTTCAATCCCGCCACGTCATCGGCAGCTTTCACCGCCTTTTTCGAGTTGGTAAGGTTTCTGAAACCTCTTTCCGCAAAAGCGAGACCTTTTAAGTTAACAGTATCCAGCTTGGACAGGACTTTTTTCCCGGCTTCCCCGTCCAGGACCTTGTAGGCTTCCTCAGGTGAACCAAATAGAAAGGGCATCTCGAAAACGGCTATTTCCGGAAGAAAGTTCGCCACCGGACCGTTGGTGATAACTCCCATTTGGATCGTGCCTACCTGCATTCCCTCGATCAGGGTTCGTTCATCCCCCAGCGTGGCGTTGGGATGGATTTCGATTTTCACCGCTCCCTTGGTCCGTTCTTCCACAAGTTCCTTAAACTTGACGGCGGCGATATGAAAGCCGTCCTTTTCATTCACGACATGCGCCAGTTTGATAACAGCAGGCCCGGCGGGTTCTTTTTTCTCCTCTGTCACAGGGGCGGAAGAAGTGCACGCCGCTGTCACGAATGCGATGATCAACAGCAGGGCAAACAAAAATGAAATCTTTTTTCTCATAATACCACCTTTTTCGTTAATTTTATGTATTTTATAAATACATCATCTAAAAACTCCTCGCTTTTTCCTCCTTTCTTTCTTTTTAATAATATTCAGGAGCCTGATTCGAATTAACGGGGATAAAACTGTTCTTCGGCAAAGGAAATATGTCTTTCCATGGCCGCGCGGCATAAAGAGGGGTCTTTTACGGCTATACCCTTTAAAATTGCCTGGTGTTGCTCAATAACCTGCTGCGCTTTGGATTTTTCATGCTGCAAAAAATATTTCCAATTCTTAACAGAAATCCTGCCGATGTAAACGGCAAAAATGTTAACCAGATTTTTTAATAAAACATTGCCGGAAAAACTGGCCAGCAGCGTATGGAACCTGACGTCTTCATTGGCCAGCCTGACGGGATCATCCAGTTTGGACATGTTGTGCAGGCAGTTCTTTAAAAGAGCCAGGTTTTCGGCGGACCTGTTGACGGCGCTCAGTTCTACCGCCGCCATTTCCATTATTCTCCTGACCTGGCTGATGTCCTTAATGTCAACCTCATCCAGCAACAGCAAAAGGGAAAGAGCTTTCGAAGAGTTCTCCAGGCTGAAAGCATTAAGGTAAGTTCCTTCTCCCTGTTTGCTGCTGACAACTCCCAGTATTTCCAGGGCCGCAATCGTTTCTCTTACCGGTCCCCTGTTTATGCCCAGGATATTGGAAAGCCTGTGCTCGGAATAGATCTTTTTGTTCGGCTTGAAGGTGCCCTTTTCCACACAATCAACAATTTTATCTATTATCAGGTCATGCTTGCGTTTGGAGGGCTCTCCGTTCACCGTACTCACTTCCTTCAGGTTATTTAAATTGTCGCTTAATTAATGTCTGTTATAAATATTCTATCGTTTTAATGAAAACCCTTTACTTGTTAACAAGTTTTTGTAATTCCGAAAGCATTCTGTTTTTCGATAAGACGTAATAAAAACTAACTACCGTCATATTACCGAACAAAAGCATTAAACAGCGTTCCGTCGGCTTTTTTCATGAAACCGGACTATCCTCATGATCATAAATAAGACAGTCCCCCTGAGGACCTTTCGTCGAAAAACGCAAAATTTCTTGAGAATATCGTCCTGCCGTTTTGGCACATGATTTGCAGTTTTCTTTTTGACATCAGGTAAAAAAGGGGGCTTGGCCATGTGAACAGCCGCATCCAAATCCAGTGCGACCGTAAAAATTAAACGAAGGAGGATCAACCCGATGGCTAAACTATACTATGACAGCGACTGCAATTTCCAATTAATCAAGGATAAAAAAATCGCCGTGATCGGTTACGGCAGCCAGGGCCACGCTCAGGCCCAGAATCTCCAGGACAGCGGGGCAAACGTGGTGGTGGGGCTGCCAGCGGAATTCAAAGAAGAGAGGGCCAAGGTTGTCGCGGACGGGCTGGCTGTCGCGGATACGGCGGAAGCGGCCAGGCTCGGCGATATTATCATGATGCTGGCTCCAGACACGCTTCAGCCCGCCATCTACGAGCAAAGCATCAAACCGCATCTCCAAGCGGGTAACGTTCTGATGTTCGCCCACGGTTTTAATATCAATTACAACCAGATCATTCCTCCGCCGTACGTGGATGTGGTCATGGTGGCTCCCAAGGCTCCCGGTCATACGGTGAGAAGCCAGTACAAGGCCGGGATGGGGGTCCCCTGTCTTCTTGCCGTGCATCAGGACGTGTCCGGTAAAGCCAAGGAATACGGGCTTGCTTACGCGAAAGGCATCGGAGCCGGTCGGGCCGGTATTATTGAAACGACTTTCCGTGAAGAAACGGAAACCGACCTGTTCGGGGAACAGGCCGTGCTCTGCGGTGGAGTAACCGAGTTAATGAAAGCAGGTTTCGAGACGCTCGTAGAAGCCGGGTATCAGCCGGAAATCGCCTATTTTGAGTGCATCAACGAAATGAAGCTTATTATCGATCTCATCTTTCAGGGCGGTTTCAAGTACATGAGGTATTCGGTCAGTGATACCGCCGAATACGGCGACTATATAAGCGGGTCAAGAATAATCACGGAGGAAACAAGAAAAGAAATGAAAAAGATCTTGGCCGAAGTCCAGAGCGGGGCTTTCGCCAGCAAGTGGATCCAGGAAAACAACGCCGGCGGCAGGGCTGAATTCCTGTACAGGCGGAAAAAGGAATCAGAACACCAGCTGGAAATAGTGGGTGAAAATTTAAGAAAAATGATGACCTGGATAAAAAAATAGCGGTAACAAGAGTGGCCCGGCAGTTTTGTTTCCGGGTCACTCCTTCTTTTTATTTTGAGTTTATCTCAACACTTCACGCACGCCCTGCATGATGTCTTGTTTATGGGGATAAATCAAGTCCTCCAGGCCTGGACTGAACGGCGGGATCACATTCAGCCCGGCCACCCGTTTGACAGGCGCATCAAGGTAATCGAAAGCGTTTTCCATCACCTGGGCGGCGATTTCCGCCGCATAGCCGCCGCGCTTGACGGCTTCCTGCACCACCACGACCCTGTGCGTTTTTTTCACCGAGCTTTCGATAGCAGCCCAGTCAAGCGGGACCAGCGTCCTCAGGTCGACAATCTCCGCTTCGATCCCCTCGGCGCTTAGTTCTTCCGCCGCTTCCAGGGCAAAAAGAACCTGCCGGGAATAACAAATGACCGTGACATCCCGCCCTTTTCGCTTAATCTCCGCCTTCCCCAGAGGGACGAGGTGTTCTTCTTCCGGGACCTCTCCCCTGGTGGCATAAAGCAGCTTGTGTTCGATGCACACCACCGGATCGGGATCACGTATGGCGCTTTTCAGCAGCCCCTTGGCATCGTAGGGAGTGGCGGGAGCAATCACCTTCAGGCCGGGGATATGGGTAAAGAGCGCTTCCAGGCTCTGCGAATGCTGGCCCGCATTCCTGCGCCCCGCGCCGCCGGGAGCCCTGATGACCAGGGGTACGGAGATCTGTCCCCCTGTCATATAGCACATTTTTGCCGCCTGGTTGACGATGGCATCCATGCAAACGGGAGTGAAATCAACATACATTATCTCCACCACGGGCCTCAGGCCGCGCATGGCGGCGCCGACCGCCATACCCGTAAAAGAAGACTCGGAAATAGGGGTATCGATAACCCGGAGCGGCCCGAATTCTTCAAGAAAACCTTTCGTCAAACCAAAAACGCTGCCCAGTACGCCCATATCCTCACCCATGATCAGTACCGACCTGTCGCGGAGCATTTCTTCACGCAGAGCTTCTGATATGGCCTGGCCGTATGTAATCGTTCTCACCGCGCCACACCCCATTCGTTATCCTTAGAATAAACATCGGCTGTTACCTGCGCGGCGTCGGGATAAGGGCTGTCCATGGCAAATTCGACGGCTTCCTCGATTTCAAGCCGCAGCTCATTTTCTATCGCGCCCAGTTCCTCATCACCGGCCAGTCCTTCTTCCAGTATTTTTCTCTTTAACCCGGCAACGGGATCGCGTTCTTTCCACTCTTGGATTTCTTCTTTCGGTTTATAGACCTGGGGGTCACCCTCGTAGTGCCCGCGGTGGCGGTAGGTAACAGCTTCAATCAGGGTGGGCCCTTCCCCGCCGCGCGCCCGCCGGGCGGCCTCTGCTACGGCTTCATGGACGGCAAACACGTCGTTTCCGTCGATGGTTACCCCCGGGATTCCATAGGCCTTAGCGCGTTCGGCCAAATTACTGACCCTGGTAACCCTTTCGATACAGACCGAAACGCCGTACCTGTTGTTTTCGCAAAGGTAAATTACGGGCAGGTTCCAGGCCGAGGCCATATTAAGCGATTCATGAAAATTACCCGTATTGCTGGCCCCGTCGCCAAAGAAGGCCAGCGTCACTTCGTCTTTTCCCATTATTTTAGAAGCAAGCGCGGAACCAGCGGCAATGGGCAGCCCTGCCCCCACGATCCCGTTCGCCCCCAGAATACCCAGGCTTACATCGGCGATGTGCATGGAGCCGCCCTTCCCGCGGCAGTACCCCGCGGACTTGCCAAACAGCTCGGCCATCATTTTCCTGGAATCGCCGCCCTTCGCCAGGCAGTGGCCGTGGCCCCGGTGTGTGGCCGTGATATAGTCTCCCGGCCGCAAGGCCTGGCAGGCTCCTACCGCAACAGCCTCCTGTCCCACGCAGGTGTGGATGTTGCCAGCCAGCAGCGCCCGGCTGAACAATTCGGCGGCTTTCATCTCGAACAGCCTTATTCTCAACATTTCCCGGTAGAATTTTACGGCTGTTTCTCTATCGTACCCGCCTGTCTTCATCTGGCAGCTTTCCGCCTCCTTCCATATAAAATAAATAGCGCATGTCTTTTAGGTCAATCGGCAGCAAAAGGTAAAAAAAGAGAATCAACCCCCGCTGCAAAGGGGGGATCTTCTCCCCCCTACTTAAGACCCATCAGGTTTGGCAGCCATAAAGAAAGTTCCGGAAAATAGGTGATCAACATCAAAGCTACAAGCGAAGCAATCAAAAACGGCGGCAAGGCCCGGGTGAGGGTCTTGATGGGAATGCCGGCGATACCGCAGGCCACGTAAAGGTTTACTCCAACCGGGGGCGTCACCTGCCCGATGGCCATGTTGGCGGTAAAGACCACGCCGAAGACCAGGGGATCGTAGCCGATAAAGTTGATCAGCGGCAGCAGGATCGGCACCAGGATATACATGGCGGAAATGGCATCGATGAAGCAGCCGGCTATCAAAAGAAGAATATTGATCAGCAGAAGAATCATGTACTTGTTCTGGGTAATGGAAAGAATAAGCTGGCCGGCGGTTTCGGTAATCCCTTCCGTGGTGATGACCCAGGCAAAAAGGCTGGCCGTGGAAACGATCAGCATGACCACCGCCGAAGAAACAGCGGAATCAACCAGCACCCTGACAAACTCCTTCCAGCGGATCTCCCTGTAAATAAACACGCCCACGAAAAGCCCGTAAACCACGGCCACGGCCGCTGCCTCCGTGGGCGTGAAAACCCCACCGTAAATGCCGCCCAGGATGATCACCGGCGTCATTAACCCCCACAGGGCGTCTTTAAAGGCCGCCCACGTTTCCCTGAAGGGGGCCTTGTCCTGCAGGCCGTACTGTTTTTTCATCGTTACCAGGAGGCTGGCAATTATAAAACCGAGGCCGATCAGCAGCCCGGGCACGATGCCCGCGATAAACAGCTTGCCGATGGAGACCTCAGCCACAACGCCGTAGATGACGAAGGCTATGCTGGGCGGGATGATGATGCCTATAGCGCCTGAAGAAGCCAGCAACGCGGAAGACATGCCCACATCGTAGCCGGCCTTGACCATGGCGGGGATCAGCATGGTCCCCAGCGCGGCGACGGTGGCCGGCCCGGAACCCGAAATGGCGGCGAAAAAGCAAGAGGTGATTACCGCCACAATGGCCAGTCCCGCCGGCAGGTGCCCTACCGCCGTGTTGGCCAGTTTGATGAGCCGGTGAGAGATGCCCGCTTTTTCCATGATGATCCCGGCCATGATGAAAAAGGGAATGGCTAAGAGGGTGAACCTGGCCATGGCGGCGTAAATCACCATGGGGTACATGGAAAAGGGCACGCCCATCAAATAAAGCGCCACCAGGCTGGAAGCGCCCAAGGAAACGGCAATGGGCACGTTCAAAACGAGCAAGACAGCGAAAATAAGAAAAAGCGCGGTTCCCGGTTCCATTTCAATTATCGCCCCCTTTCAGTTCCCGGTAACCCAGTTCCACGAACCGGATGAGCAGGAAGACGGCCCCGATGGGAACCGAAATCCCGAAGGTCCATTCCGGCAATCCTAGGGCGGGGGTTGTCTGGCCCATTTTGTACTGGGATATGACCATGTCAATGCCGTATTTCAGCAGAATGACGAATATTGTGACCGAAACCACAACAGCAAAAAGGGCCGCCGCCTTTTGCAGCCTGGGAGGCAGAAAATCGGTCAGGTAACTCAGTCCCAGGTGCCCTTTTCTTTTAACCGCCACGGCGGCTCCCAAAAAGCTGGCCCAGACAAAAAAGTTGGTGGTTATTTCCTCGGTGAAAGACCATGACGCATGGAGGACATAGCGGGAAACCACGTTGCTAAAAGTAATGACCGTCATTACCAGCAAGAAGACAACGATCAGTATTTCTTCCAGATAGTCAATTATTTTCATCACATCACTCCTAGATGACGCGCCGCGGCCTGGCCCCGTCCAGGCAGGGACCAGGCGCGCAGCTCAAATTTTCTCCCCGTTCTATCTAAACAGATCTATTACATCCTTGCCGATGATCGGTTCGTATTCGGCGTAGACCGGTTTTACTTTTTCCTGGAAGGCCTTTATTTCATCAGGTGTCAGCGTGGTAACCTTCAGACCCTTATCCTTGAAAAGTTGAACCTGTTCGGCCACTTTATCCCGGTTAATCTTGCGCTGGTAAACCATTGCTTCTTCAGCGGCCTTGCGGAGCATGTCCTGCGTAGCCTTGTCCAGGGCGTCAAACTTGGCCTTGTTCATGCCCAGGATAAGAGCGTCATAGGAATAGTTCCATAGGCTGATGTATTTTTGCACTTCATACAGCTTGGAAGAGGTGATAACGTCAGTCGGGTTTTCCTGGCCATCAATGGTGCCCTGCTGGAGAGCGGTAAACACCTCGGCGAAGTTCATCGCCGTCGGGTCTGCGCCCAGGGCCTTGTACAAAGAAGTGTACATCTTAATGCCGGGTATCCTGATTTTCAGGCCGGCAATGTCTGCCGGAGTCTTAACTTCCCTCTTGCTGTTGGTGAGCTGGCGGAACCCGTTCTCGCCGAAGGCCAGCCCTTCCACACCCTTTTCTCTCAGCATTTCATTGAATTTCTTACCGGCCGCGCCCGACAGCTTGGCATCGACGGTGGCCTCATCCGGCATAAGCCAGGGAAGGCTGATCACGCCGAATTTTTGGTCGATGACTGAATAAATGATATTGGAATGAAGGCTGAAATCTGTAGCTCCGGTCTGCAGCATCTCAATGCCTTTAGCCTGGTTGCCGCCGGAAAGCTGTTCATTTGGGAACACCTTGATTTCAATCTTTCCGCCTGAACGCTCTTTCACCAGTTCGGCAAACTTCTTGGCGCCCAAAGTCCAGGTGGAGGTATCCGCGGTAGTGACGCTCATTTTATACTCAACGGGTTTTACTTCTTCCTTCTTTTGTTCACCGGCCTGTTTGTTGCACCCAATCATCACCAGGGATACCGATAAGAAAATTACAAGCAAAACAAGAAAAAACTTTTTCACTAAAAAATCCTCCCTATTCATATTTTTCTGAAACAACGTCCACATCTCACCATCCTTGCTGTCATTTGCCCGCATACACACTAGACCATCTCCCACCCCCATAAAAATAAGCTGGCTAGAAACAAAAATAATAATCACCTTAACAAATTATATGCAATATTTGTGCCAACCATCAAAGCCAGTAAGGACGGGGCTGGAGCGATTATCACCGTACAGTTTCTGCCCTGAATTGCTCTATTTTTGAACACAGGGAATATTGAGCTAATGAATAATACTGCTCCCCTCCCCTGCCGCGTCAACCATTGTCCAATTATTGAGCATTGTTAGAATGTCTTACACTCTATTCCATACTTCTGTATTTTGCTGTACAGCGTATTGCGGGCGATCCCCAGAAGCTGCGCCGTTTTGCTGAGGTTACCCCTGCTGTACTTGATCGCTTCGAGAATCGCTTGCCTTTCCGACTGCTCCAAGCTCAAAACCCTGGAAGCGCGGTTTGTGCCCCGGCTTTTCGTCAGCAGGTTCTTAGGCAGGTGGTGAGGAAGAATCACATCGTCTTCGGCAAAATTCACCGCTCTTTCCAAGGCATTTTCCAGTTCACGCACATTGCCCGGCCAGGGGTAGTTTTTCAGGAGCTCCATAGTCTTCCGGTCAATGCTGTATTTTACGTTATGGTCCCGGCACAGTTTCTCCAGGAAATGACAGGCCAGCAGTTCAATATCGTCGCCCCTCTGCTGCAGGGGCGGTATGTAAATGTTAATCACGTTCAAACGCCAGAAAAGGTCTTCCCTGAAATTCCGCTCCGCCATTTCCCTGGCCAGGTCCTTGTTCGTGGCGGCAATGACCCTCACGTCCACGGGGATCGTTTTGGAACCGCCCACACGCGTAACCTCTCTCTCCTGAATGACCCTGAGCAGCCTGACCTGCAAATCCAACGGCATTTCGCCGATCTCATCAAGAAAAATGCTGCCGCCGGACGCCATTTCGAACTTGCCAGGCCTGCCTCCCTGGCGCGCGCCGGTAAAAGCCCCCTCCTCATAACCGAAAAACTCGCTTTCAATAAGCTCCCGGGGAATGGCCCCGCAGTTTACGGCTATAAACGGACCCTGGCTGCGCGAGCTCGCGTTGTGAATGGCCTGGGCAAACAATTCTTTTCCCGTCCCGCTCTCTCCCGTGATCAAAACGTTGGACGAACTCCTGGCAGCCATCATGGCAAGCCTCTTGGCCTCCATGATTTCCTTGCTGGCGCCGACAATATCGCTGAATGTGAAACGGGCGTGGGCGCCTACCATCTGGTTAACCAGGCGCTTGACCTGCTTGATTTCCCTGAAAATATCCACTACTCCTTCTATTTGGCCGTCCTCACCCCTGATGGGCACCGCGCTCTTGATGAAATGCATCCTTCCCCTTTTCGAGTGGATGATGTACTCCTTATCGCTGTACCCGACGCCGCTTTCCAAGACATCAAGAATAACGGGACGAAAATCCAGGACCTCGGAAGGGTGTTTACCTATCGCCTCCTGGGGATTGATCAGCAGGATCTTACCCGCGCTGTCGTTCATATAAGTGATGATTCCCCTGTTGTTTACGGCCAGAATCCCTTCGGAAACCGAGTCTATCACCGCTCGGTGATGGCGCATGGTCACGACCAGCTTATCCGTTGTCTCCAGGACCTGAAGCTGGTTCTCCACGGCCATCCCTGCAGCCACCAGCATGCCCAGGGTATGGCAGTGCACTTTTTCGGAACTCCCGGCCATGCCAAGCACGGCGACAATATCACTGGACGGGTTGCGTATCGGGACGGCGGAACATGTCCAGCGCTGGTGCTCCAGGCAGTAGTGTTCCTCCCCGGCAATCTGGATTGGTTTGCCCTCGATAAGCGCCATCCCCACCGAGGTCGTCCCGACATATTTCTCCTTCCAATCTGCGCCCACCTTGAAATTAGCAGCTGCGCGGATGTCATCGAGGACTTCCCTGTCTCCCAGCACATGCAGAATAACGGCCTCGGCATCGGCCAAAAAAATTATGAACCCTGACCCTTTCACGAATCCGTAAATTTTCTCCATGTAAGGCTTAACCACATCAATCAGCGGCCTTTTTTGCTCGAGTATTTGAAAGAGCTGGTCAGCCGAAAGGATTACCGTGTTTTTACCGCCCAGCGGGTTGACGCCTAATTCTCTGCACCTTCGCCAGGAAGCAAGGATGCTCGGCTTTAAATTTTCCGGTTCGACTCCTTCTTCCACAAACTTCCGCCACCCGTTGAAAAGGGTTGAATTGTAATGTACCCTGGACAACATGGAGCACATTTCCCCCACCCCTTGCCGAAAGTAATTGCTAATATAAATATTCGCTAAAGATTATACTTTTCCTTTATAAACTTAATTATTTATATGCTGAAAATATTCCTATAACAATAATTTCGCCCATAAATCATGACCACCCTCCCCTGAGGGAAGGTGGTCTTGTCACTACGCATTTTTACATCCTGGGTTCGCTGGGGGTCGAAATATCGGACAGGGCCTCCTGGGAAGCCTTGTCGAAACGGCCGTTGGTGGCCATATCCCCCAGGGAGACAAAACCGACCAGCTTGCCGTTCTCGACAACCGGCAGGCGGCGAACCTGCAGGTCTCCCATCAGGTCAAGAGCCGACTCCACCTCCATATCCGTTCGGCCCACGACGAGCCGGTCGGACATAACATCCTGGCATTTTGTCTTCCCCGGGTCCTTTTGGGCGGCTACAACCCGCAGCACGATATCCCTGTCGGTGAGGATGCCCTGCACATCCATTTCATCCGTGCAAATGGGTATTGCCCCGATGTTTTTGTCTTTCATGATCTGGGCGGCGTCCAAAACTGTCGTCCCGGGGGAAACGGCAATAACATCTTTGGTCATAATGTCCTTCAGTTTCATAGAAATACCTCCTTGTCTGTTTCTCCTCATAGGATTTCCCAAACAAAGCGGTTTCTTGCATGCAACGCCTGTTTTTTTCGCCTCCGGGATCAGTAATCATTACGCTTGTGACTTATTAAATTTTTCCATGTAATCGAGTATAAAATCGGCGATGCTTTTCGCGTCGTCAATATGAAAACAGGGTACCTCCAAGTTCCATTCCACATCGCTGGCAATGGCCAATAGTTCCTCTGGTTCGCAAAGCAGTTCCCGGTGAGCCGCTGACCTGAACACCTCAATTTTGGGTTTGTCGGCCCGTTTAAAACCTTCCGTCAGGACAAGGTCTACCCCGGATATTCTCGAAATCACTTCATCCAGGGATAGTTCCTTTTCGGTCTTTTCAATTATGGCAATTTTTTCGGGAGACGAAATTGAAACAACATCCGCTCCCGCCTGGGCCAGGCGCCACGAATCCTTCCCCGGTTTATCGATCTCAAAACTGTGGGCGTCGTGTTTTATCACCGCCAGCCTGATACCCTTGTCTTTCAGTTCCCGGATCACCTTTTCCAAAAGGGTTGTTTTCCCCGCATCCGATTTTGCGACCACGGAAATTACCGGTACCCGCCTGTTATCTTCTGTCATCAGCTTCACCTCGAAATTCGCTTTTTGCGCAGCCAAGCTCTTCCTGGCCGTCAATTCCAGTCAATACTATTAACTAGGTAAACTTTTACTTTATCACCTGCACCCAGGCCACTGCTGCCGCCAGGTACATCAACCAGGACATTGGAGCCTAAAAGAGGAATCCCCCGCCCGCAGGCGAGAGAGACGCACGCTTCCCCGTCTTTAAAAATCATTCTTCCCTGCAGAATCCTTCTTTGGGGACTAGGCTTGGGATAATCATCCAGCAGGGTCGCAGAAACCACATCCGGGAGATATTCAACCTGTCCTTTCACCTTCTTCAGGGCCGGCAGAACAAGCAGTTGAAAAGCGATTACCGCCGCCGCGGGACTCCCCGACAGCGCGACGATGGGTTTGCCGTCCTTTACGGCTGCCGCCGTCGGCGACCCCGGTTTAATGTCCAGTTGATGAAAAAGTATTTCCGCGTCAAGAACAGCCAAGGCCCTTTTCACAAGGTCATACTCTCCCGCCGAAACTCCGCCCGTCGTTATTACCATCTCGGCTTGTTCCAATCCTCGCCTAATGCATAACGCAATCTCTTCCGCATCGTCTTTGACATTCCCCAGTACCAGCGGTTCAACATGACAGCGCCTGCAGAACCCTTCCAGGATAAAACTGTTGCTGCTTCTTATTTTCCCCTGGACCGGCGTTAGCCCGGCATCGACCAGTTCATCCCCGGTGCTTATCACCGCGACCCGCGGCCGCCTATAACAAGGCGTTTCTTGCACTCCCAGGCTGGCCAACAGCCCCGCCAAGACCGGGGTGACAACTGTGCCTCGCGCCGCTGCGAGGTCGCCGGCGGCCAGTTCTTCCCCCGCCCCAACTATATTGCTGCCCACTTTGACCCGCCTCGTTATATTTATATATTCCCCATCTCTGTTTATTTCTTCTTTTCCAACAACCGCATCAGCTCCAGCGGGGACAGGCGCCCCGGTCATAATTTGAACGGCGGTCCCTGGCATAACTTTTTTGCCGGAGACGCAGCCCGCAGGCACTTTATCAATTACTTCAAGCGCAACCGGGTGCAGCAGGCCGGCATCTTCCGTATCCCTGGACCGAAGAGCATAACCATCAAGAGATGAGCGGTCAAAAGGCGGCACATTTTCCCCAGCCAGGATATCCTGGCCCAGCACTCTTCCCAGCGCCTGGTCAAGAGGAACGAGCTCATCCGTTAAGGGCTTAACGACTTGAAGCAGCGCGCTCCGGGCATCCTCCAGGGAAACGCTGCGTCCTTGAACTGTTGTCCCGCAGGATTTTTTTATCTTAATATCTTTTATTTTCCGGTAGTCTTCAAGCGTATTGACGTTGAAAAACGCTTTCTCAGGCTCCACGATTTCCCTGATTGCCGCTTCATCGACGTATTTTATATTCACCAGCCTGTAAAATTCTATTATTTTGCTGATACCATCCCGCAAGCACTTTTCGACGGGCCACAGACACGCTTTGCTGTATACGGCAAAAAGCGGCTGCAGGTGGTTATTGCTCATCCGGGGAACGGCGGCGTCGAAACCCCGGCTCATTTCCAGCATAAAACGGACCAGCCGGCCGGTTATAAACGGCATATCACAGGCGCAAACAAAAATACGCTCGTTTTCGGCGGCAGCCAGCCCGGCATGAATCCCGCCCAGGGGACCCATGCCCGGATATATGTCGCCTATTTCTTTGGCCCCGGTAAAACCGTATTTCCCCGGCCGGTTGCTTACGATTAAAATCTCCTCAACAACCTCCCGCAACTCGTTAACAACTTGACAGATCAAGGGTTTATCCAAAAATGGAAGGAGCGACTTGTCGCTTCCCATCCGCGAACTCCTGCCGCCTGCCAGCACAACACCGGTTGTTTTCACGATTTCGACCCTCTTTCTACCTGCTAGCGATGATAAGAACCGGTTCGTGTCGAAAAAAGACGTCCCAAATCCCGAGACCCGGTTATGCCTTGCTCATGCAAAAAAAGCTCAATACGCTCTTTAATAGCCCTGGCCGCGCTGTATTCCCAATCCAGGACATGAACGTCTTCCCTCAGCCTGATTCCATCAAGAAAAGAATTGCCTTCTTTCTTCAAAACGCCCATTCGTATTCAGCCTGAGGCGACAGCTCCAGCAGGCGAAATGCCAGGCAATTGGCTCCGTTCATAACGCGCTGGACAAAAAAACCGCCAACTCTCTCCAAGTACGGTTTTACGCATGACCTGATTAAGGTCGATTTGCCGCAGCGCTTGGGACCGGTGAGAAACAAATTACTGGCCATGCCGTTACTCCTTTTCAAGCCGGTTTAATGAATATATTTTATCAGGTTTTCATCAGGCGGGCCAAGGTCGTCTTTTTCACCTCAGAGCTGACGCATGAAAAAACAATTAAAAAACTTGCAAGTTCAAAATCGCCATATTTTAGAATTAATAAAAGGTGCATCAAGCAATGATACCCCTTCATGGCATTTCAATTATGAGAGAAAATGTGCTGATATTGGTAGCCCTGATGCTTTTCCTGTAAAATTGGGATTTCTGTTTTATTTCTACCAGCACGATGATCATCGCCGCATAATAAAGTTTAACTTTCTGACTTTATCCTTTTCCTATTCTTCTTTTGCTCCGGGGAGAGTTTACCTAACGAATACGCCACGCGATCCTTTTTTGACTTGCCTTTTTTGGGGTAAACAGTAATCGCCTGCTTGATGTCTGACAATAAAGTCAGCATCTTATTCATGCTGATTGGCAGGTCATGATATGATAATGAAGGGTTCGTTTTAAGAGGCAGCATAATCGATAGGCCTGTACACAGTAAAAAGCATGCACCTTTATTTTATGATCTGTCCAATGATATATTGGCCGGAACCCGAGAAACGCGGTATCTTTCATTTGCTTAAATGAACTTTCGATATGGTGCATGGATCGATAGGCGGCGATGATTTTCCCTGCGGGCCACTCCTGATGGTCTGTAAAAAGCAGTGTTTTCCCCAGGTGCCTTTCCTTAATGTATTCAAGCTTTTCCATTGCTGCTGAAGGTCTTGCAGCCTGGCTGTGCATTTTTCAATGTTGTGGCTTATTCCCTGCAGTTGCCCTTCAAGCAGAGCCGGGTTATGTGTAAGAATCACGGTCATTTCCCGGCCAAAAACGCTTCTTGTTGAACGGTACGCAGTAACACCGGCTTCCTGGTACTCCGGTTCCGGTACGGGAGAATAATCACTTTTCCTCTCCCTTTCGCCATGCTCGCCTTCGCATTTTCGTTCCGGTTGCGGGCTTCTCTAGCTTTCGCAATATACCTCGCCTCCTTGGACTACTCCGTCCTGTGCGGTCGGTTGCGCCAGCAGGTTCGTCATCACCGGTGCTACCGTACCCCTTGGCATTTCATCATCCGCGGTTGTCTTTACTTGAACCGTCACTGCCTTTACGTTGCTTGCATTCCTTGGTTTGTCTTCGTCCCTTCGCAGGTGCTAAAGGCTTTTGGCTCTTTAGTCCCCATTGCAACCACGCGCAATGTCTTCCCGCTGGTTGGGTGACAGGGTTTCTTTCAACCCATCGGCTCGGCAGGCATGCCGGGCGAACATAGAAGCCATTACTTCTAGAAAAGTGCTGTATTTATCTACTATGCAAACGATAATTGATTCTATATATCTAGGTGGTTTTAAAGTTAATGGCCACATATGCTTTTCAATTATATCCTTCTCGATTTTATTTAAGTTAAATATTTTAGCGTTTTCCAGGGCTATATATGGGTGAATAAAAGCGTGTTTCTCCCGCAGTCGCTCCCCGGTCTGGCATATCCTCCAATCATATAGAAACAAGTCGTGCAAAAGCCCGCCCCTCGCTGCAGAAATATAGTCACAGCCTAAATATTTGCACAGCAAAAAGCTGTAGTGCGAAACGTTAAGGCAATGGTCAAAGCATTTTGTGTTCTTATGGTGCCTGAACTGCCTCATTTTTTGAACGCTTTCGTTTTGCAACAAATCCTGTATGCAATTTTCAAATTCATAAAAACTATATTTCTCTTCCTTTAAATTGTATTTTAATTTTCTCAAAGTTGTCATGCAAAAAACCCCTTATTTCCTGATTCATTTTTCCGATATATAAAAAACTCAGTTTGGGAAAAGCCAGGAAAAACCTCTTGTGCTTTATGATTTGCTCATGCGTTTTCCCTACAGGATGTTTACAATATGCAAAAACTGCTTGCTTTAAATTCAAAACATCTATCGAAGATTTTATTGTGTCGAATATGAAATACCCGATTAATATGAAAGCCAAAATATTTTTGTATATTTCCGGCAGCAATGAAATATTGAGAGCAACGACAGGTTGTATAACTGATATCAGAATACAGGCTAATATTCCCCAAAGCAGGGAATACTTTATGCAAATACGTCCATGAAGGTTTAGAAACTCCTCGCTGTAATCCCACCATTTGCAGTTGAATATTTTTTCCATCAAAAAACCCGTTATGTATTCAAGTATTGTGGCAAGCAATATGAATAAAATTATGGCCAAGAACAGCAATGAGGGTTCCTTGCTCAAAGGATGACTCAGCAAAGCAGATGTCTGAATTATTATAACAGCCCCGAATCCATATATTGGGCAAAAAGGGCCAGACAGGAATCCTCTATTTACGAATTTCCTTTCAGAGATGCTTGCATAGGTTGTTTCAAAAAGCCATCCGCCAAATGAATACAGTACGAACAGCAACACCAAGTCAATAAAATGACCCCACAAGTTTATCCGCTCCTTTAATGTTTATAAAGTCAAAACCGTCCTGAACGAAGAATAGAAATGATGAGCCCGGCAACCATAATTCCAACGGCAACCAGGCCTATTCTTAAGACTGTTATGTTAAGAGTATACATTTCCGTACCGGCATGGGTGCTCATTCCCGCCCCTATCACAATTCCCGCAATTATTATGCTGACAGCAAGCAGTATAATACTGAATGAAATCTTGTTAAAGTTCCTGTCTATACGTTTTTCGACACGTTCAATATCTTTGAGTTTAAACTGTATAGTAAATTCGTCGTCTTCCATTTTTCTTAAGAAATTAAGCAGAAAGGATGGGAATTCCTTTAATAAGCTTCCGCAATCCAGTACTCCACCCAAAAATTCCTTGCCTGCTTTTTCAGGGGAGAATGTCTTGAATATAAGCTTCCTGGCAATAGGTTCTGCGACCTCCAGAACACTAAGCTCCGGGTCAAGTTTTTCAACCAGCCCTTCCAGAGTAACAAGGCATTTGGCAAGCATTGTAAATTCGCCGGGAATCATAATGTTATATGAAAATGCAAGATTGAAGATTTCATTAAACACTTTTCCGATTTTAATTTCATTTAAAGGTATTGACAGGTAGTTATCTCTTAATATATCAATTTCCTTTTCGAGTTTTTTGATATTAATCCGGCGCGTCATGGCATCCAGGCCAATTATAGCCTGAGTAATCAGCCTGCTGTTTTTAAATACCACTCCAATCAGTATTTTTAAAAATTGGATTTTACGTTCTTCATTTAGTTTCCCTACCATTCCCAGGTCAAGAAATACAATTGTGTTATCAGGCAAAATCATAATGTTCCCGGCATGGGGGTCTCCATGAAAAAAGCCATCCCTTAAAATCTGGTTAAATATCGACTTTGCAAGGTTCCTGGCGATTATTTTACGGTTCAGTCCTGCATTATCCAGTGCAGTAAAATCGTTAAGCCGCATCCCCTCTATATGCTCCATTGTAAGCACACGTCTTGTCGTGTGAATCCAGCTTATGTCAGGTACTTTAACTCCTTCATCTTTTAAAAAATTCTCTTTGAAGGTTTCTGCATTTTCACCCTCGATCCTGAAATCCAGCTCATTTTTTAGCTTATCTTTGAACTCCTGGACCATTTTAGGAAAATCGCAAAGCCTACCATATTTGGTATGGCTGTCTATAAAGTGAGCCAGGTCTTCCAGTATTCTTAAATCAAGGTCAATGTTTCTTTCAATTCCAGGCCTCTGTACCTTTACTACCACTTTTTTGCCGGAGTGCAGCCGGGCAAGGTGAACCTGTGCAATGGACGCTGCTGCCAGAGGTGTCTCGCTGAATTCCTTAAAGATACTTTCAATTTTGTCGTCAAATTCACTTTCTATCAGTGACTTTACATCAGAAAAAGAAAATGGAGGAACGGCATCCTGTAGTTTTTCAAGTTCTGAAATAACCTCAGAAGGTATAATATCTGGTCTGGTGCTGATTATCTGTCCAAGTTTTACAAACGTAGGACCAAGTTCCTCCAGTGAGAGCCTTAACCGTTCACCTATAGAAAGCTTTGAATCGTTATCTGCCTCGACTCCCCCGAACCGTTTTTTGATATTAAGATAATCAAAAATCCCCAGTTTATCAATTAGCATGCCAAAGCCATATTTGGCAAATACAAAGATAATCTGCCTGTACCTTTTAATGTGTGCATAACGATTAAAAACAACCAAATTATATCACAGCCTGTTTTAGTACTTTTCATGCATTTAAATTCTATTATAACCAGATTTCAGTCATCCTTCTTGATAATTCCTTCATCGTTCATTACACTGAGTAATTCTTCGCGGATTATTTCCCTCAGGTCATCTTTTTTGACAAAACTGCCAAGTTCCAAAGAATTTTTTATTTCTTCCCTGATTATTTTCTTTAATTCTTCGCGCTGTTCTTCTCCTTTTTTAATAAGATCGCTGACAAATCCTTGGGCATCTTTTCTGGCAACTTCGCCTTTGCTTACAAGTTCATCTACCATTTTTTCAATTTTCTCCCTTGAGTAAACAAAAAGTCCAAACCCCATATTGATGGACTTTTCTAACAGATTTGACACGAATAACCTCCCCTTTCAAATTTTTTATTCAAATAATACTTGAATTGAAAATAGTGACTCAGGCAGACTCTTTTCTTCCGGATCTAAAATGACCTGTATAGCCGTTCCAAACATTGCTCCAAAAAGCATCCTGGCTATGGGCTTGGTCGCATAAGTTTTCAGGTTCTCCTTTATAGCAGCATCGCTAATGATATATTTTTCTATTAGGTTTGACAAATCCTTAAAGAGGTTGCGAAGAAGTTCGCCAAACGGAGGAGACCAGATTGCCATACCGGTAAAATCGTAAAGCAGCCGGAAAAGCTCCGGGTTTTTATTTAACATTTCTTGAAAATACTTGATAAGCGATAATGTTTTTTCTTTGGCAGTAGCACCTCTTTGTAAGCAGTTTTCTATTTCCAAAAGATACTTTTGCATCATCATTTTTATTACCTCTTTATACAACCCCTCCTTGTTTCTGTAGTAATAATTAAGTTGGCTTAAAACGACGCCTGCTTCATCTGCAATATCCCGCAAAGATACATTTGCATATCCTCTTGACGAGATGCATTTGAATGCAGCAAACAATATTTTTTGGGATTGGTTCATTTTTTCTATGGCGTTGTTCATGGCACTGCTCCTTATTTGTTAATTCGGACATCCGTCCTATTTAATTTTATTATAATGCTCTCTCCCTGCTTTGTCAAACAGTTAAATAGACAATCTGTTCCCCCTTCCCTCCTTATGTAGTGGAGGAAAAAAGAGAGAAATTGCTGCAAGCGGTAGGGGCAGACCCCCTGCTCCTGTCCCGGGTACTGGCTGCCTTCCTGCAGCCTGGTGCTTCTCCTCAAGCCCTTCGGACCCCACCTCGCGATGGGCGCCCTGCCTTCCGGGT
>JANLFJ010000014.1 GCA_024655825.1 Peptococcaceae bacterium
GCGAGGTCGCTCCGCACCACCTCTTTCTAAGGATGCGGCTTTTATGGGAATTATGCGCTGGGCGGTTTACAACAGGCTAAAGGCAATATATACAAATGTGCAACTCACTTATGGTTATATCACCAAACACACCAGAATTGCCAATGGCTTAGAGAAAAACCACCGCACCGATGCTCGCTGCGTCAGCGGCAACCCGCACGCAAAACCCGACGACACCTGGTATTTCTTCAAGCAGGTTCGCAGGCAGAACCGGCAACTACACAAAGCAAATCCCGTCAAGGGCGGCATCCGCAAGGCGAACAAGGCCCCAAGAACCTTGTTTGGATTCCAGCTATTCGATAAGGTACTGTACGAAGGCCAGGAGTGCTTTATCTTTGGACGCAGAACCAGCGGGTACTTCGACCTGAGAAAACTGGACGGCACCAAGGTAAGCGCATCGGCCTATTGCAGGAGGCTGAAGTTGCTCGAAAGAGCAGACACATTCCTGGTCGAAAGGAGGGTGAGCGGCTTCCTCCCAGGAATAAATTCCGGGGTTTCCGCCGCGTAGTTTTTATGAGCGAAATAATCCGCCTTCTAATCTGCGATGACGACGCAGATTACCGCGAATATCTTAAAAGGGGCTTCGAGGGCCACCCCAGGATCAGGGTGGCCTACCTCACCCAGAGCGGCCAGGATGCCGTCAAGAGGGCCAGGGACGGAGCGCCCGACGCCGCCCTGGTCGACCACGGCTTGATGGACATGAGCGGGTTGACCGCGGCCCAGGAGATAGCCAAGGTGTCCCCGGGCACGGTTACTTTCCTGCTCGCCGACAACCCCTGGGCGGGGCTGGTGCAGCAAGCGACCGCCCTGGGGATCAGGGACGTTCTGGACAGAAGGCTTTCCCCGGCGGACATGGCCGACGGCATCGAGCGCTGGGTGGACAGCGCCCGGGAGGAGATGCAGCGCCGGGCCGCCTCTTTGCCTGAACGCGCCCCGGGGAGGGGGCCTTTCGGCAGCACCGCCTGGACCGAAACCCAGGCCCACACCGTGCGCCAGATGGTGGTTGCGGTCACATCGGGCACCAAGGGCGGGACCGGCAAGACCACCGTTTCGGTGAGCATGGCCTGCGCTGCCGCGGCCCTGGCCAGGGAGTCGGGGAGGATAAGGGTGGCCCTGGTCGACCTCAACGAGTCGGGCAACGTGGCCCTGCAACTGAATTTGGGCGACGACGAGGCCCTGGCTCCGTACAACGTCAACAACTGGGCTTATCTCTCCGAGGACGCGCCGAGGGAGGAGGTCGACGAGATGCTGGTGAGGCACCGCGGGTCGGGCCTCCTGGTGGTTCCTTCCGTCGTGTCACCCGAGAGGCACGACGAGGTGGGCGAGGAGCTAATCCAGAAGATAATCAGGATACTGCGGAAGCACTGCACGCTGGTAATCTGCGACGTTCCGCCTTCGGCCAAAAGCCCGGCGACCTGGGCGACCGTGGATGCCGCAGACGCCGCCGTGGTGGTGGTCAAGCCCGACGTCCAGGACGTAAAGGACCTGTACTCCTTCCACGGCCTGATGGGGCAGCTGAGGCTCACGTCGAAATTGAACGGGGTGATGAACCTGGTGGGCGACCCGCGATTCACCGACGCCGGGTACATAGAAGCGCAGGTGAGCAAATTGACCGGGCTTTCGTTCATCGGGCAGCTGCCCTACGACCCGGCGGTGTCGCAGGGGGTGCAGCGGGGGATGCCGCACGTCCTGACCAACCCCGAGAGCGCCTTCACCCAGGAGATAAAATCGGTCATCAACTACTTCACGCCCCTGTTCGTGGGCGGGTTAAAGCAGAGCCAGGACGAAAGGGTTTCTCTGTTCAAGAGTCTATTCGGGATAAGAAAGTAGGGAGGGTTTTCTTTGGATTTGAACGAGCTTATCAGCACACTCAAGACGCTTTCAAAGTGCGGGTTCTCGGCGCACTTGCTGGAAGGAAAGTTCTTCGTCACGATGCCATCCGGGAAAATCGAAATCATGGATGCCGGGCAGCTTTCGGAAATCCGCCAGGTACACAAGTCGCTGGGGGTGGACGGCATGGCGCTGGAGATGGCCTGGCAGCACAAGAGCAAACAGGACGTTTTGTGGTAGACGGGAGGCGAAATAGTGACCAGGCTGTGATAGAGCAAAGAGCCGAAAAACAAAACGCTAGAGGGGGTTAAACCAAATGCGTAAACGCAAAGCCCTGATCGCGTTCGTCGCGGTCGTAACGATCATAGCCTTCGCGCTGCCCTGCCTGGCCGACCAGGTAGAGGTGTACGAGAGGGAGAAGCTGGTCAAATCCGTGGTGTTCGCCATCGGCGTAGACGAATACTGGGTGGACAACAAGACCCCGGGTATCAAGATGGACGCCGCGCCGTTCATTGAGAAAGACCGGACCTTCGTCCCGGTGCGATACCTGGCTTACGCCTTGGGCCTGACCGAGAACGACGTGGCCTGGGACCAGGAAGCCAAGAAAGTGACCCTCAAAGGCAAGGCTACCCTGGAGATGTGGGTAGGCAAACCCGAAATCGTATCGGACGGAGCGCCCAGGACTATAGACGTGGCCCCGGTCATCAAGTCCGAGCCGTCCTGGAGGACGTACCTTCCCGCCCGGTTCGTGGCCGAGGGCCTGGGGTACGAGGTGGACTGGGACGCCGACACCAGGACGGTAATCTGCTGGCCGAAGGGTGAGCCTAAACCTGACGTGTCTGCGGCCGTTAAGGACGCGGTGGAGCGTAGGGAGGAGATGGAGAATCCGAAGCTGGAACACAGGGAGGTCGTGCCGGGGCATGTTGATGGGATTGATGTAACGGACAAAGGCAAGATGATAGAGTCTAAGGGCCCTTCGCTGGCCGACATGCCCATTGGGGTATGGTACTAGGGGGGTGTTGTATGCTCGGGCAGAGAAACGCTTCGGCGCTTCAGCGCAGGCTCGCCCAGGCGGAGGGCGACTTCTACCCGCGGCAGCCGGCCCCGGACTTCGACCGCGCAGCGGTCATGGGCGAACTCATGATCCTGGCCCAAAAGAGGGTGCAGGAGAAGATCAGCGCCGCCGACATCGCCGACCGTCACTCGACTGCGGCCAGGCAGAAGGTCGAGCGGGTGGTGGGGGAGGTGGTGGAGGAAAACCTTCCCGACAAGCCGCGCCCGACCCTCATCTCGATCACCAAGGAGATAGTGGACAACCTGATGGGGTACGGCCCGCTGGAACCGTTCTTCACCGGCCCGGAGGCCCACCTGATAACCGAAATCATCGTGCGGAAATACGACCACGTTATGGTAGAGAAGAACGGTAAAACCTCCCTGGCTGTCGACGAGCGGGGAGAGCCGGTGAGGTTCCAGAGCGAGCAGCACGTCCTGGACGTTTTGGAGAGGATGTTAACGCCCACCGGCCGCAGGGTGGACATATCCAACCCCGTCGTAGGGGCGAGGCTCCCCGACGGTTCGCGCCTTCAGGCGGCGATACCGCCGGTGGCGGTGGAGGGGACGCAGATCACGATCCGGCGCTTCCGCCAGGACGCGAGCCGGGAGATGCTCCTTTCAAACGGCGCTTTGAACCGCGAGGTATTGGACTTTCTGGGGGCTTGCGTGAGGGCTAAACTCAACATATTCGTAAGCGGCGGCACCGGTTCGGGCAAGACCACGTTGCTCAACGTCCTAAGCTCCTACATACCCGAGGACGAGAGCATCATCACCATCGAGGACCCGGCGGAATTGCAGCTGCAGCACGGCAACGTGAGGAGGCTGGAGGCCCGCCCGCCGAACGTGGAGGGCAAAGGCGAGATAACCCAGCGCGACCTGGTGGCGATGGCGCTCAGGATGGCCCCGAAAAGGATAATCGTGGGCGAGTGCCGGCGGGGGGAGACCTTCGATATGCTCCAGGCCATGAACACCGGGCACGCCGGCTCCATGTCGACCGGCCACGCCAACTCCGCGGCCGACATGATCAACTCGCGGCTGCCGTCGATGGTGCAGCTGGCGGTGGAATTGCAGCGGGAATCGGTGCTGGAGATGATCGCATCCGCCGTCGACCTGGTTATCCACATGCAGAAGGGCAGAGACGGTGTGCGGCGGGTGGACCACATCTGCGAGGTGGTCGGGCTGGAGAGGAGAGCGAGCGGAGACCTGGGGGTGGCGCTCAGGGAAACCTACGTCTACGACCGGGACAAGGGCTGGATTAGGACGGCCCACCCGTTCTCCCGACAGTACAAGCTGGACTATCCAGAATAGTCAAACACAGGTAAAATGTTATCGCGGCTATTACCGCCGTCTGGTCGTCGCTCCCCGTGCGGGGGCGTGGATTGAAACTTGTTTAAGTCGGGAGGAAAGTTGGGACCGGCATCGTCGCTCCCCGTGCGGGGGCGTGGATTGAAACAGAGTAATTAAGGGGGGAAGGAAGTGGGGCAGAGCGCTGTTTTTGAGGTTGCCTACGAGGGGCCGGCGGTTGTCGACGGCACGATGGACGTGCGGGAGCTTGCCCCTTCCCTGTTGGCGCTCGGCAACCTGATTGAAAATGTTAACAGGGTTATTGGCGATCCCGAAGCTCAGGTGAAGGTCGTTGTCAAGTCGAGCTTTCAGAGGGGGTCTTTCCAGATCACCTTAGAGGTGATATATAAATGGGTTGAGCAGGTCAAACTGCTTTTCGATATAGGCAGAGCGGAAAACCTTGCGGAAACCTTGCTGTCGGCGACTGGCTTCGCCGCTTTCGCCGGAATATCTCTGATAGAGCTTTTGCAGCGCCTTCGCGGCAGGAAAGTAAAGAGCGCGACGATTCTCGAAAACGGGAACACCCGCCTTGAGCTAACCGGGGAGAACGGGCAGTTTGATTGCATAGGGGTTCAGGACAAGGTGATCAAACTTTACCGGGACCGCCTGGTGAGGGAAAACTTGCGACGCCTGCTAAAGCCCCTCGAAAGACAGGGCGTTGACGGTTTTTCGGTGCGGAAGGGAGAGAAAGTCGTCCACAGGATAACCAGGGACGAGGTTGGTTACTACGACGTGCCGGAGGTCCCGGAGCAGGAGCGGACGAATGTTGTCACTCGCAAGATGTACGTGAATCTAGTCGAGGTGGCTTTTGAAGAAGGGCTGAAGTGGAGGCTGTCAGACGGCGACAACAAATTCTACGCGACCATTGCCGACGAGTCGTTTTTAAGCCAAGTAGACGCGGGCAAGAGCTTCAAAAAAGGGGACGTCCTGGAGATAGAAATGGAGACCACCCAGGTAGCAACCAGCAGGGGCGGAATAAAAAACGAGCATCGCGTCCTGAAGGTCGTCAAACACCTGTCCCGACCCGAACAGATACCTCTATTCGCGAATGAAAAATGAGTGGTGTTGATCGGTTGACGAAGCTCTACAACGAACAAATCGAAGTTTCAAGGGACGAAAACGGAGGCCCGCGCTCCTTCATCTGGAGAAAGAACGTCTACCTGGTCACAGGCTATACCGTTGAGAAAGCGCCGGTGGACAGCTTCGTTTTCAAGCGGTACGCCGGGCCTGACCGTTATCGGTGCGAGACGAAACAGGGGCTTGTCTGCGAACTGGTGAAACAGGGGGACGAGTGGGCGCTGGAGAGGGTTTGGGACTGATGGAGCGAGAAAAGCTGAAGTTAGCCATCGACGAGACGAAGCAGGAAATTTTGCAGACGAAACAGCAGATAGCGAACGCGCCAGACCTTCGGGAAAGAAAAATACTGGAAAGAAGGCTGAAAAAACTCCAGTACCTACAGCTTTGGCAGATCGGCCAACTGGAACAAATCTAAACTGGAACCCGAACGCGGGTTCCAAATGTATTTTCGAGAGGGTGTCGGCTATTGGCTTACGTCATACTATCGCTGAGTTTGATGTTTCTTATCCTGGGCATCCGGAAAAGAAAGATCGAGGGCCACTGGGCGACCATCCGCGAGCGGATGCGGGAGATACCCCAGGAAGCCAAAGAGGTCAGCGACCTCATAACAGCGGGCGTCGTCGTGACCTCCTCCCAGAAAGCGGCCGTTTTCGTCGTCGGGGCCGCGCTGGGGCTGGCCGCCGTGTACGTTCTGACCGGGCGGTACGACTTCGCCCTGCTCGGTCTTGCCGCGGGCGCGGTCGCGCCCCGCGCCTGGGTCAAGTGGAAACTGGACGGCCAGCGCAGGCTGTTTCTGTCCCAGCTCGAATCCGTGCTAAACGTGATGTCCTCCGCCTTAATCGCGGGGGCCAACGCGCAGCAGGCGTGGGAGCAGGCCGCGCTGGTTTCGCCGTACCCCGCGAGGAGGGTGCTTGAGCACGTGGTGAAGCTCACCCGTTCCGGGCACTCGCTGGCCAGGGCGCTGGAGATCACCGGGGGGCAGGTGGAATCCCGCGACCTCCAGGTTATCGCGGCGGCCACCACGCTCTGCACCCAGACCGGGGGCGACATCGCCTCCGTCTACAACAACATAGCCGAAACCATCAGGGACAAGCAGACCTTCAAGGCCCAGGCGGAGGCGGACCTGGCCCAGGGGAACCTCACGGCCAACCTGCTGGCGGCGATACCGTTCGCTTTCGTGGCCCTGTTCAGGTATCTTTCGCCTGAGTACATGGCCCCGCTGTTCAACACGGCCTCCGGGCTGGCGGTGTTTTTGGTCGGCTCGGCGCTGGTGGCGGTCGGGTGGGTGGTCGTCAGGAACATGATGCAGGTGGACTACTAGGAGGGGGGTGGCGAAGATAGCGGCGACAGCGAGCGTTTTTGGGGCGCTGGCGATGGGGCTCTTTTTTTACGCCCTATTTAAGCCGGCCGAAACGACGGTCAAGGAAAAGTTCGACGCGGGGATCAGGCTGGCCAGCGCCTTGGGACCCTGGACGACCGTGGTGTTTCCCGAGGCGGTGAGGGAGGAAACGGCGAAGAAGTTCCTTTGGGCGGGCAGAAGCGACATCACCCCGTCCGAGTTTCTGTCGCTAAAGCTGTTTCTGGGCGGGGCGATAGGGGCCTTCGGGGTGCTGATGACCCTGGCGGGCAAGAACGCACTGCCGGTGTTTCTGATCGCCTTTCTTGGGTACGTTTTCCCCGACCTGCAACTTAACCGGCAGATTCGGGAGAGGCAGAGGAAAATCCGGAGGGACACGCCGGAATTCGCCGTTCTTTTGGCTACCGTGCTGGAGGCCGGGGGCGGCAACATCATCAACGCCCTGGTGATGGTGGGGAGGACGCTGGGAGGTGAGATAGGAAAGGAGATCGAGATGGCCCTGCACGAGATGAACACGGGCAAGAGGCGTTCCCTGGCCTTAAAGGACATGGCCGCCCGCTGCGGGGTGGAGGAGTTCACCCAGCTGATGGACGCCATCGTCCAGGCAGAATACTACGGCGTGCCGCTGGCGAAGGCGGCGAGGGAGTTCGCCGGCAAGACCAGGGAGATAAGGCGGCGGGAAGCCGAGAAAAGGATCAAACAGCAAACCGTGAAGATGATCTTCCCGATGGTGATATTCTTCATCCTGCCGATACTGGTGTTCGTGGGATATCCCGCCCTGCGGCAGTTTGCCGTAATTTTAGGACACTGAAAAAGAAAGGGGTCTAAAAAAATGCTTGAGAAAGCCAAGAAACTTCTGTCCGACCAGAGAGGAATCGAATTGATGGAGTGGGCGGCCCTGGGGGTGCTGATCGTGCTGGCGATCTGGGGCGCTGTCACCCTGCTCGGGGGGAGCCTGGGCGGAGTGTTCGGCGACATAAGGGGAAGGTTGGGGCACTGAAACTGCCGACTTTCCGCCAAAACGCGCGGTAAACCTGGAAAATACGGGGATTTCCTGGTAGAATTTAGGTGTGGGTAGTTGTTAGGAGGCCCGCCTCGCCGCTTCGGGGGCATGGGTGAACCCATCCTTCGAGGAAAGGAGGTGGTGCCGGCGTGATGGATACCGATACGGCCCATTTGATGGTCCAGATGTTTGTCGCGACGCTGCTGCTGATTGGAGTCATCCTCCAGCTCCAGCAGGGTTCAAAAAAGTAATGAGCTTAGGTGCGGCTACACCTAAGCCCGTTAACTTATAGCCCTCGGAGCAGCGAGGCCCCAATCGCGCCTAACTAACTACCCACTTATATTTTACCATATTTCATCTCAAAGTAAAGGGCTGGGCGTTGCAGCGTCCAGCCCTTGTTGATTAAAAACCTCAGCCGGTGAGGCCGAGAGCTCTCAGCAACCTCCAGGCTAAAAGTAGCGAGCTTAGGTTCGGGCTGTAACCTAAGCTCATTGACCCTGGGGTGGCAAGGTTTCGGTAGATCAATTGCTATCACCTTTAGCTTATCATATTTTTTGGTTTTTGCAAACAAACGAATTGTTCCTGCCCACCGTCCTCTGGCGGTTTTCTTTTTTTAAGAAGCTCTTTTGGGAGGAGGCAAAAAAACGATGAATTGCCCCGCGTGCGGCAAGACCATAGTCGAGGCCGGCAATTCGTTCAGGTGCGACTGCGCGGTCGTCCCTAAGACCATGTTGGGGAAACGGGTAACGCCGGAAATTCTTCTCGAATTGCTGGCCAACAGGAGGACCGGTGTCCTGCACGGGTTCGTTTCCAGGAAGAACGGCAAGGAATTCAGTTCGTCGCTGATCATCGACGAAGAAGGGAAGGTAAGGTTCGAGTTTGACCGGAGACAGGGAGAAAACGGCGAGGCGAGGATCAGGATAATCTCCCGCAACTCCGGTTCCGCCCAGGTCACGATCGAAGGCGTCGTCCGCAGAGACTTCCACGTGGATTATGGCCACGTTTCTTCCAGGATGGCCGAGTGTCTAGCGCTGATCACCGCAGTATTCTTGATCAGGCACATCCTGAAGGACATAGCTTTTGTTAATCTGGATATACGCCTGAACAACCTCGACTTCTCCCGGCACATACTGAAGGAGCGGGTTCCGCGCGAAATGGCGATGCGGGACGCCCTGGACACGCTGTTTGCCGTTCTTGATAGGTTCAAAAACTGGACGGCCCAGTACACGCCGGAAAAAAGGGTCCGGTTGGCAGGGAGTCCCCACAGCGACCGGTTCCCGGAGGGGATATTCCCAGGTATCAACGTCGGGTTGAAGGAGGACGGCGACAAGCTGATAGTCACGTTCCCTCCCGACCGTCCCGACGTGCAGGAGCAATTCCTGGCGTCCATCAGGAATTCAGCGCCCAAAGACCGCGTTTCCTGCTCTGTGCCGCTGTCGTCGAAGTCTGCTTGCCTTGCGTGGTTGAGCAGCGTTAAGAAGGACTCGTCAATATAGTTCGTTTCTCTTGTATTCAATTGTGTTAATATAAATTCCAGTAAAATCAAGGCGTTAAAAATAGTCCGTGACAAAAATGTGACAAAAGTGAGAAAAAATCAGCGCCCTCAAGCGCTGATTTTTACACAGTTAAAACGGAAACGGCCTTAGCTTGCGAAAGGAGGGCTTTATTATGGCTGATAGGTTAATACTCAATTTCGGGGGAACCATCTACGAGCACGGGTACGGATTGTTAGCCAAAAAAGTCATGACCGATCCGAGTATCTCAATCAATGCGAAAGCACTATACGCATATATAATCAGCTTCGCGGGTACTACCGAAACGGCCTGGCCAGGCCGCACTAAAATCTGTAATGATTTAGGACTGTCAAAGGAGCGTTTTTCGAAGTGCCTCAAGGAGCTGGTTAGCGCCGGTTTTATTTTGGCTGAAAGGGAGCGAGGGGAAAAGGGTAGACTGGGAGGGTATATTTATACCGTTGTTGTTGTTGTTGAGAAGAACGTGGATAAATCCACATCTTCACCATGTCTGGGAAATCCAGACATGGATAATCAAGACCTGGTTCATCCAGACCTGGAAAAGCCAGACAACAATAATAATAACAAGATATATAAAATTAACAGAATAAAAAATAACAACAACAACAGCAATCAGGAAATGGGCTATGTACCGGTAGGGAAAAGAGGAGGTGTTGTTGTCAGCCCTATCAGTAACAACCGGACCAATACCAACGAGGAGAGCCAAACTATAAGGAAAAGTCGGGAGGAGAATGGTAGTCACTTGAGTGGAGTACCGGAAAAAAGTGGTTGTGCCGGTGTTAATACTAATTCTTATCCCGACTTAAGAATTGATAAAACTGCTGGAGCGAGCAGAAGGTTCTCAGCGAATAACAGGAAACTTTCGGCCCTAGCGAAGCTGGATGAAGTGACCAAGGCTGAAGTCGAAAGGGTCAGGAATATTTTCAGTTCCAGAGGTATGCCTGTTGCCATAAACGGGTCCAGCGTGGAAGCCCTGGTGGAGTGGACCAAATGCACGGACGAGGAGCTAGTTTCGGTAATAGAACAAATCCAACAATTGGCGGAGGCAGGTGAGGTGGATAACCCTGCCGGGCTTCTGGTGGCAGGCCCCAACATCGTCGGGGATGTGTTAAAAGGGCGAAAGGTAGTGGGGAAAACGAAATCTAGAGCTGGAGTTTCGTTTGAGGACTGGGGCACGGGATGGTAGACGGGAGGTGAAATAGTGACCAAGGTTTATAGTGTGTCAGGGGTGGCGTCCATATTGAGGACGCGCTAATCGAATACATTTCTAAAAAAGAGCAAAGAGCCGAAAAACAAAACGCTAGAGGAGGTTAAACCAAATGCTTAAACGCAAAGCCCTGATCGCGTTCGTCGCGGTCGTAACGATCATAGCCTTCGCGCTGCCCTGCCTGGCCGACCAGGTAGAGGTGTACGAGAGGGAGAAGCTGGTCAAATCCGTGGTGTTCGCCATCGGTGTAGACGAATACTGGGTGGACAACAAGACCCCGGGTGTCAAGATGGACGCCGCGCCGTTCATCGAGAACGACCGGACTTTCGTCCCGGTGCGATACCTGGCTTACGCCCTGGGCCTGACCGAGAACGACGTGGCTTGGGACCAGGAAGCCAAGAAAGTGACCCTCAAGGGCAAAGCTACCCTGGAGATGTGGGTAGGCAAGCCTGAAATCGTATCGGACGGTGTTTCTAGGGTCATAGACGTGGCTCCGGTCATCAAGTCCGAGCCGTCCTGGAGGACGTACCTTCCCGCCCGGTTCGTGGCCGAGGGCCTGGGGTACGAAGTGGACTGGGACGCCGACACCAGGACGGTAATCTGCTGGCCGAAGGGCGAGGCGAAACCGGACGTGTCTGCGGCCGTTAAGGACGCGGTACAAAGGCGGGAGGAGATGGAGAATCCGAAGCTGGAACCCAGGGAGGTTGTGCCGGGGCATGTTGATGGGATTGATGTAACGGACAAATTTCCGCTGATCGAATCTAAGGGGCCTTCGCTGGCCGACATGCCCATTGGGGTATGGTATTAAGGGGGTGTTCGCGTGAAAAGATTCATGGCGTTGGTCGTGCTTTTGATGACGGTTTTGACTGCGCCCGCTTTCGCGAAGGACTGGACTGAGTTCGGTGGCTCTCCCGAGCGGTTGAGGTACTCCACCGAGGACATGGGGCCGCCGGTTTACTTGGCCTGGACTCACCAGGCGGGGGCCAGCATGAGCCAGCCGGTAGTGGTCGGGGACAGAATCTACCACCTGGGCGGGGACAAGCTCTGGGTGTATGACGCAAAGGCTGATGGCCAATACGAGGTCGTCAAAGAAGTCAGAAACGGCGGTACACCTTCCCACTCCGACCCGACCTATGCCAACGGTGGGGTTTACTACGGCACGGGGGCCAATAAAAAAGGGGTTTTTTCTTTGGCGTTTTATGATCCAGAAACAAAAGACCCCGTATATGTTAATTTATCCAGCGAAATCGTGACCGCGCCCCTGGTTCTGGATGGGGATATTACTGTGGTCGCAACCTGTGACGGGAAAATCTATGCCGTGCGGGGCTTAAGCAGCGGGGCCGGGAAAAGAAAATCGTTCCAGGTAGGCACTGGCCGCATAACCTCCTCTGCTGGCCGTCTGAGCGGGGACTCCTTCG
Organism: Peptococcaceae bacterium; assembly: GCA_024655825.1. Lineage (NCBI taxonomy): Bacteria > Bacillati > Bacillota > Clostridia > Eubacteriales > Peptococcaceae > Peptococcaceae bacterium. The sequence goes on from JANLFJ010000014.1 coordinate 11,861, forward strand.
TCATGGGGTTTGACGCCGATCGGCGGGTGGCAGCGTTCAGGGTGGGTGTGGACCAGAGCGGGGGGCCAATGCTGGCAAAGTTGTGGGAATTCAAAACCACCTCCGGGGTTCCCGCCTCGATCTCGGTGGACGGTGACCGCATTTACTTCTCCGACAAAGCCGCCCATTTCTACTGCCTCGACCGAAGCGGCAACCTGGTGTGGAAGAACTCCGACTTCAGCGGAGGGTTCATCAACGACTCTCCGGCGGTTTCCCCGACTGGGGTATTCTTCTCAATCCGCGACTACAAGGGCAAGGGCCGCCTGGTGAGAGTGGACAAAGCCACCGGCAAGTCGGTGTGGTCGGCGGGGCTGGAAGCCAAGGGAGCCAACAGCCCTATCATCTGGGCCAGAGCGGGCGCTGTGGTAGCAGGGGACACCAACGGCAAGATGTACGTGTTCAACGGGGCCAATGGCGACCCGTACCCGGCTTTCCTCAAGGACGGCAAAGTGTCTCCGACCTACCAGATGACCGGGGCCGAGATTGGGCCGGGTTACAGCCGGTTCTCCGGCTCGGGGGCGCAGATCGCCTTGTCCTCCGGGAGCATGGACGAAGGCGTCCTCCTGGGCGGGGCGAACGTGAGCGAAACCGAGGGAGCGCTCTACTGCTGGAGGCTGTCTAGGCCGGTAGACCTGGGCCTGGAGAACGCCCGTCTGGACAACGAGGAGGGCACTAAAGCCAGCGTGGACGCACGGTTCCTGTTGGGGAAAGACCCCCTGGACACTGATATTTCCTGGGAAATAATTTCTTTCGACAAACCTCTGTCCGACCTGGCGGCCATGACTCCCGAGCAGCTCCTCCAGCTTTTGCCCAACAAGGCCGAAATATCGGGGTTTGCTCCCGGGGAAACGCGCGTTTTCACGGTGGACGTACCGCCCGAGTCTGCCGGCAAGGTGGTGTTTGCCATCAACCCTTCCCGACAGAAACCCCTGGGGGAACTGGACTGGGGCAACAACTTCGCCGAGGTCAAGCTGCCGACCAGGTGCACCGATATATCGGTGGTCAACCCGTATTACAAATCTGGAAGCAATATTTACACGGGGATGAAGTTTGAATTAGGCGCTTATGTCAAGCGGGACAACCAGGGGCCGGACGGACCGGTGCCGGTTAAAGTGGTCTTTACCGGGCCAGATGGGTCCAGCCACACTACGACCGTGAATCTCAGCAAAGGCGAAACCAAAAGAGTGAGTATTACGCCTACCGTCTACCGTCCGGGGACAGCGACCTTCACTATCACCGCTGAACCGGTGGGCGTCGAAGACTGCGCCCCGGGTAACAACAGGGCGCGTATATCTGTAAACGTGCAGCAAGACCCCAGTATGCCGATCCCCGACAGCAAAATCTGGGTGGCGCTGGTTTCTTCGAGGTGATTCAAAAAAGGGGGGTGGTAAAGGTATTAATGATGCCCAAACCACCCCTTGTACCAAAACCTCGCGCGTTTGAGGAGGGAGCTAATTTAAGGTGAGATGGATTGGAAACCAGAAAGGAACCTCTCTGTTGGAGTGCGCCCTGGTGCTGCCTATCTTCATTGCGATGGTGATTGGGTTCATAAACCTGGCCCTGCTGCTGAACAACAGCCTCGTCGCTAAATCAGCATCCAGGGACGCAGCCAACGCGGTGGCTGTCACCGGGAGCGTTTCCCAGGGTTTGGCCAGGGGAAACGAAACCATAGAAACCGGCGGCCTTGGGGGAAAGGCCAGCATATCCGTCGAGCAGCCGAGGACCGGTATAGACCGAATAAAGAGCGTTGTAACCTACAAGGTTCCAATCCTTGCTCCTGGCCTGGGGGCCTTGCTGGGGGGAAAACTCTGGGACAGCGAGGTAACGCTTCAGGAGCAGACCGAATACTACGTCGAGTACCCGGTGAGAAGCGGCTATAAAAAGCCAGAGCCGAAATGCGTCGGGTATTCCTGCCGGGGTGGTGGGGATTGATGAAAAGGCTCCTCAAAAGCGAACGCGGAAACATCCTGTTGATGACCGCTGTGCTGTTAGTCGTCCTCCTGCTGTTCGCAGGCGTCGCGGTGGACCTGGCCCGCGCCTGGGTAGCGAGGGAAGAACTCCAGGGGGCGGTAGATTCGGCGGCCTTGGCTGGTTCAATGAGCGCGGTGCGGATGGTGGAAGTTACCGTCCAGTACGGCCATACCTACGAGTGCTGCTTCGAGGACAGCTGCTCTAGCTGCTGTGCGACTGACCCGCCGGTAAGACTGGTCGGCACCGAGAAAAAACTCGTCGACCAGGGCGGCTGGAGAAGGGGAACCTGCGGCGACAAGTTTCTGGGCATAGAGCGAAGGTGGATCGAATACCCTTCTGATGCCAAGTCCATAGCCAACCAGATACTGGACATGAACTGGCCCGGCCTCTTGACCCCGGAGGGGGGCGGCGCTAAGGAAGGTTCCAACGTGACCGTGTACGACGCCAAAAGCGCTTACGGGCCTTCTGTAAAGGTCGATGCCAGGGGGAACGTCAAGACGGCGCTGCTAAATATCATAGGAATCAACGATCTGTCCTTCAAGCGCTGCGGTCAATCTGCCACCTTCTACGACGTGGTGGTGAACGGCTGGCTGCTGGGCAGGAACGACCCGCCGCAGGACGCCTGCAAGGACTAGAGGGGAGGCGCGGCTGGTGAAAAACAAACAGAAAGGCACTGTCCTCCTGGAATTCGTCCTGTCCACGTTTGTCCTGGTTATGGTGTTCGCGATGCTTTGCAACTGCGCCTTCCTGCTGCGGGAGAAGATTGCCGTCGCGTCTGCGGCCAGGGAAGCCGGCCGCCAGGCGGCGGTAACGAAGGATATGCGTTTGGGGATCGAGGTGGGCGAGCGGGTGATGGTATCTTCGGGCGTTCCCGAGAGCAGGTTCACGGTGCGGGTCTACCAGGCGGCTCAGAACCTTATTGCCTCCGAAGTAACTTGCGACTCGCCGCTGCTGCTGCCGATGATCGGGGGGCTGCTGGGGGACGAATGGTCGCCTTACCTGACCTTTCACAAGGTTTTGTACTTCCGGTACGAGGAAACGCCACAAAACTGAAAAACCCCAAATACGCGAATTTGTTGACCAATCGCCCGCCGCATCGTACAATATGTAGTACAACAAAACGCTTTTTGGAAAGGCGGCAAACCCATGTCCGTGAATGTCTCGTCTGCTCGCCAGAACCTGTTCGGCCTCATTAAGAAGGCAATAACCGAGCACGAGCCGATAACCATTACTTCAAAGCAGGGAAACGTGGTCATCATTTCCGAGGAGGACTACAAGGCCATGCAGGAAACGCTTTACCTTTTGAGCGTGCCCGGTATGAGGGAATCCATAATTGAAGGCATGAAGGCGTCTCCCGAAGAATGCGTGAAGGCCGAGGAGATCGGCTGGTGATGTGGGAGATCGAATTCACCAGACGCGCGGTAAAAGACGTCGAACTAATCAAGCGTGCAGGATTAAAGGAAAATGTCCTTGGGTTGCTCGAAATCTTAAAGGTAAACCCTTACCAGACTCCGCCGCCTTACGAAAAGCTGGTAGGCGACCTGGAGGGCGCTTATTCCCGAAGGATAAACATAAAGCACCGTTTGGTATATTCTGTCGACAAGGACAGGCGTTGCGTTAGGATTCTGCGGCTTTGGACGCACTACGAAGAATGAATCTCGCGAGGTAGAGAAGTGGCAGCCAGGGAGAAGCTGAAAATAATCGACGGCTTAAAAAGCAGGCTTGACGCGCTGCGCCCACTTCCGCCACCGGCGGCGGCCAGGCTCCGCGAATACTACCTGGTGGAGTGGACGCACCACTCCACGGCGCTCGAAGGCAACACGCTGAACCTCCGGGAAACCAAAGTCGTGCTGGAAGGCATCACCGTCGGCGGCAAGTCGCTGAAGGAACACCTGGAGATCATCGACCACCGGGACGCTATAGACTATCTTGAGGATTATCTGGCTCAAAAACGCCCGCTGACCGAGGTGTTCATCCGCGACCTCCACCGCCTGGTCACCAAAAACACCCTGCCGCCGAAGGAGTCGGGGGCTTACCGGGAGGTCGAGGTGGCCATCTCGGGAACCAGGTATAAACCTCCGCCTCACTTCGCGGTCAATCACCTGGTGAAGGAGATGGTCGATGAATACAACAGCCTGGCCAAAGTGATGCACCCGGTCGACCGGGCGGCGTGGCTCCACCTGAAGTTCGTTACCATCCACCCCTTCATCGACGGCAACGGCCGCACCGGGAGGCTGCTCCTCAATTTTTCGCTGATGAAAGACGGCTACCCGCCGGCGATCATCGAGCGGGGGATGCGCGATCGGTATCTCGAAGCGATCGAGGCGTACCAGGCCGACAATTCGGTGGAAATGTTCTCCGACCTGGTGGCCGACTGCGTGGAGATAAGCCTCAAGGTACACCTGGCCTCAGCCAAAGACAAATAACGCTTGCGAGAACCCGACGCGGGAGACGAAACCCCGCGTTTTTTCTTTTTTACAGAAAAGATTTTTCGGAGGTGGGAAACATTCTTGAGCGCACGTTTTTCTTTTTCGGCTGTATAGCGCCCGCTCTGGCGATAGCCTGCGTTGACGTCAAGAAACAAATCATTCCCGACAAGATAACCTGCCCCATGATCGCGCTGGGGCTTTTGTATGCCCTGGCGACCGGGAAGATAATGGACGCCCTGGCGGGAGCCGCAATCTGCTTCGGGCTGTTCTTCTTCGTCGGGCTGCTGGGCGGCGTCGGGGGAGGGGACTTGAAGTTCGCGACCGCCCTCGGGACCTGGTTCGGTTTCTACGGCTCCTTAACCGTAATCTTCCTGGCCTCGGTCCTCGGTCTGGCCTGGGGAGTGGTCAAGATGCTCAGGGCCAGGGGGCTGGGGGAAACGCTGGGGTGGTTCAAAGGGACGCTGTTCGGTTTCTGGTTGATGGCGCGCGGCCAGAGGGACAACCCTTTCCTGCCGCGACTTCCCGAAGACGACGACGAACCCGCCCCCGACACCGCCCTACCCTTCGGCGCGTTTCTGGCGGCGGCGGTGCTGTTGGTGTGGCTCGGTTCGCCAAAAATTTAGAGAGAAAGGGGTGACCTATCCTGGTAACGCTGTTCGGCTTTCTAATCCCTAGCCTTGCGCTGGTCTACACCGACGCGAGACACTACCGTCTGCCCAACCTGATAGTGTACCCTCTCTGGCTGGGCGGCCTGGCTTGGTCCGCGTACCAGCGCGATCTTCTGTTTTCGCTCTCCGGTTCTCTCGTGGGGTTCGGCCTGCTGTTTTTGGTCAGGCTCCTGTTCGCGTTCTATTCCGATCAGGGAGAAAGCAGGGTGCAGCCGATGGGCGGCGGCGACATCAAGTGCGCCGGGATGATCGGGGCCTGGCTGGGGCCGCAGGGCGTCCTGCTGGTCGTCCTCATCGGCTCGCTTTTAGGGATAGCCTGGGGGATGGGCAGGTTGTGGCTTTCCAAGTCGCTAGGCGTCTGGATTCTCACGTTCGGCATTAAAAAAGACGCGCCGGATACCTTCGACGATCCCCGGGTGGTTCCCGCCGGGGCCTGCCTGGTGGTCGCCGCGTGGACAGTGTGGATGATGGGAGGCGGAATTAGTGCGGTTTTTTAGCAGAACCGAACGAGTCATCGTCGGTTCGGAAAAAAAGACCCCCTGGGCCTTGATCGCCGCGGGGGTAACCGCCGCCGCGATCTGCGGCGGAACCATATTCTTCTTGCAGCAGCAGGTGAAAGCGCAGACCCGGCTGTATCTCGCTCCGGTGGCCAAAGTCACCATCCCCGCCGGGGCTTTGATAACCGAAAGGGACGTAGCCGACGAGCAGGTGAAGTACGTCCTTGAGAACGTGGCGGCGAGCGCCACGGAGGTAGTCGGGAAAAGGGCTGCCTCCACCATCTACCAGGGCGAGCAGATACGGCGCGAGCGATTGACCGATACCGCCGCCGACCGCCAGGAGGTGGCCATCAACATCGACCTGGCCCGTTCCGGGCTGGTGTCTCCGGGCGACCTGGTGGACGTATACTTCCTGCGGCAGGACACAAGCTGGACGCCCCAGGGGGAGCTGGTGGCCCAGAACGCGGTGGTCAAATCCCTGCGCGGGGCTGACGGCAGCCTGGCCAGGGAGGGAGTGCCGCCGGCCATCGCCCTTTTGCTGGTAAAACCCGAGGAAGCGTCCAAGGTGGTCTACGGCTCTATGAAGGAGAAGATATACTACGCCCTGGTCAAGAAGTACAAGGAAACCGAGCAGACAGTGGCCCCGACGCCTCCGCCGGCGGGAACGGGACTTATGCAGACGGCCCAAGACCTGTTAAAGGGGGTCGGTAGCGTTGTTCAACCGACGGCCCGTTAAACCCGAGCGCGAAAGCACCTTCGAGGAGATCGAAGCCTACATCCAGGACGTGATAACCGGCGAGCAATACTGGTCCGAGGAGGAAGTGTCGGAAAGACAGGGCCTCCTGCAGAACGTGCTGGCCGGTATGCCGACCGCCCACCTGAAGCTGATAAACCTCATAAAGGACCTGCTGTTAAACGAGGAGCTTAAGCTCCTAAAGGGAGTGAACCTGGCCGGCAGGGACATAGACTCCCTTGCCGAGGAAATCTACCGGCGGAACTGGGGTCTGGGAATCCTGGAGGAATACTACCGCGACAAAAGTATAGACGAAATCCGGGTGAACGGTCCAGGGCCGGGGCAGGTATACCTGGTGAGGCGCGGAGTGAGCGAGCCGGCCGAGAGGTATTTCGAGGACGAGCAGGAGATAAAGGTCATAGCCCGGCGGCTTTTGATGCACGACATAGCGGTCGGGCTTGACCAGTCCCAACCCCTGGCGGAGAGCATGAGGAAGGACGGCACGCGCGTAACCGCGACCTGCCCGCCGGTGACCGAATACTGGACGTTCGTGCTGAGGAAGCACGACACCTTCGAGATGACGCCGGAGAACCTTGAGCGGCACGGCACCATAAGCCGCCGCGCCTGGGATATGCTGGCGGCGTTCGCCAGGTACGGGGTCAACCTGCTAATCGCCGGGGGCACCAACACCGGCAAGACCCACCTGTTAAGACGCCTGGTAGCCGAGAGCAGCCCCAAGAGGAGGATAATCGCCATCGAAACTGACCGTGAATTGAACCTAAAAAGGCACTATCCCGAACGGGACTGTGTGGAGTTCGAGGAGCATTCCAACGTCCAGGCGACGATGGAACGGATATTCCGCCACGTGCTGCGCTACTCCGCCGACATCCTGATCGTGGGCGAATTTAGGGGCCACGGCGAGGCTAGGGAGGCGGTCAACGCCTGCACCCGGGGCTGCGAGGGTTCGATGGCCACGGCTCACTTCTCGACCGTCGAGGGGGCCATCGAGGGGGCCGCCAAGCTCCTGATCACCGAGGGCGCGAACATACCCCTGGAGATGGCCAAGACGATGGTGGCGGCCGCCTTCAACGTGGTAATACACATGGCCGCCAGCCGCGACCTGGGAATAAAGAAGGTCGTGCGGATAGCGGAGATAACCCCGGTGGGAGACCAGGTGGTGTGCCGCGACCTGGTGGTATGGAGACCGTCGGGCGAGGATTACTACGAAGGCGACTGGGAGTTCGTGAACCCGCCTTCGCCGGGGCTGATCTCGCGTATGCGCCAGAACGGGCTGCCCCAGAGCGTGGCGAGGGAGTGGGGGTGGGAGGGATAAGATGGAAACCGCGATGATGGTCCTGGCCGGTATAAGCGCCGCCGCGTCCTTCCTGTTTCTAATCAGGGCCGGCCAGGTGAAGGCCGAAACCCTCAAAACACCATCTGCCCTGAAGAAAATCCAGAAACAGTTTCAGCGGCGGCTGGAGGGCGGCCTGCCTCCCTGGATGGAACAGTGGATGGAGCAGGCCGAGAAAAGGTCGAGAAGGGGCCAGATAAGATTCAAGCCCGTCCACTACCTGCTCATGGCGGCGGCGATGATGGCGCTGGCGGTGTTCGTGGGGTTCGTCCTGTTAAAGAACGTGGTCGCTTTCGGGATACTGGCGGCCACGGCGTTCATTCTGCCGGAACACTTCATCCGCAGCCAGGTCGAATCAAGAAGGAACCAGCTTTTGCTCCAGCTCGGGCCGGCGGTGAGGGTGCTGGCGGCCGAACACTCCGGCACCGGGCAGGTGAGCCGGGCGGTGATAAGGGTCGCGGACAAGCTCGACCCGCCGCTTAGGGACGTGTTCGCCAGGGCTGCCCGGGGATTCCTGGCGGGGCGTACCCACGACCAGATTTTCCTTCAGATGCTCGACGACCTGGATTTCGAGTACGGCCAGATATTCGTGTACTCGCTGCGGATACTGGCCGACGACGCCCAAAAGCGGGATTTGCTCTGGTGGCTGGCGGAGCAGATCGCCTCCCAGGTGGACGACATACTCGAAGAAAAAAAGACCGTGGTTCAGGAGAGGCTGTACTCGGCGGCGGCGGTGCTGATGATGTTCCCGGTCCTGCTCGTCATGCTGGGGATATTCCCCGAGACGAAGGTTTTTCTGGTGGAGAACCCGGTGGGCCGGGCGGTGGCCTGCATCTGCCTGGCTTCGCCACTGGCCAACATTCTGTTCGACCGCATGGTCAACCGGGGAATCTGAGAGGAGGTGAAGGTTCATCCTAGCGGTATTGGCGGCAGGGGTGTCGGCGGGGCTGGCGGCGTTCGTCGCCGTATACCTGCTCGTCCGCGACAGACGGTTTTCCCTGCCCAGAAACGACGTCCAGAGATTGATCGAGAACATGCAGAGGAAATCCCTGAAACGAAAAGATGACCGGAACAGGGTATACCTCAACGGCGGGTGCGCCGGGGCGCTGGCGGTTATTCTGATCGCCCAGGGAAAGGTTTCGCCCGGGGGTCTTGTTCTCGGGGCGATTTTCGGGGCAGGCGCGGCCCACGTGTACCAGATGGTTGCCGGCTACTCCGCCCGGGCCAGGAGGATGCGCGAGGCGGCGCTCTTGTACCTGCTGGTGGAGATGGGGCTGAAGTCAGGCTACTCTCTGCCGCAGAGCCTGCGCAGCGCGTCGGTCATGGTTCCAGGTCTTTCCGCTCACCTGGAGAGGTGCCTGGAGGTGTGGCCGAAGAATCCTATCGAGGCGCTGGAGTATCTCAGGCTGGCGATCAACCTGCCCGAAGCCGACGCTTTCGTGACCGTGCTGATGCAGGTGCAGGACATGGGGGCGGGGAGGCTACACGGAGCGCTCGAAGAAGGATCGCGACAGTTGAACAATCTCATGCGGGCGCTGGTTCGCAGCCAGGCGGCGGGCAAGCCGCTGGCGTTCTCGATTTTTCGGCTGCTGCCGCTGGTGGGCTGCCTGGGGATCGTGCTGGGTCCTCTGGTATACCAGATTATCGACATGGTTAAGGTTATCTTCGATGTGTTCAGTTGAGAGGGGGTGAGAATCAATGCGGAAGGTCATTGAGGAACTCAAGAAGGTCTGGAAAGAAGAATCGGGAGTGACCATCATCGAGGCGCTGCTCTACGGCGCGGTCATAGCGACCATAGCCTATGTGAGCGTTAACGCCGTGGGGACCTACGTCAAGGGCGGTGCCAGCAACCTGGGTTCCAGTGTGAGCGGCAAACTGACTCCCACCTGGAGCTAAATCTGCCCAACTATTTTTAAAGCGGCTGAGGGGTGAACCCTTCGGCCGCTTTTGCTTTATATGGGAGGATAGTTTGCCTCTCTTTCTCTTATTCTAATCCTTCTCTCGTTGACAATCCAGAGCTGCCCTGGCGCAAAATGGTCGGATAGCTTTGGCAGCAGATCGCTGACTATTTTTAGAACAGCTTCTTTGCCTTGGCTTTTAGGGCGCAACACAATAAGTCCCATGTTTTTATCTGGAGGGTACGCGATTATGTTCGAGAAATCGTTGTCAAGCGTAATAAGGATTCTGCCTTCCTCCTGACATTTGCCTATCAGGAAGCTGTCGGCACAACCCTGGAGCTTTTCAGAATAAACCGACTCAGCGTTGTAACCAGCTACATTGAGCATTGTCGCGACATCCAGGGGAAGGTTTTCGTCTGTTTTGAATTTCAAGAGCCTTCCTCCTATATCGCCAATGAGCGCTCCTTTGCCAGCAGAGCCGCATATGCAAGTGCAGCATCAATATCCTCTGGCTGCAAGGAAGGATAGTTTTTCAAGATTTCTTTGCGACTCATGCCGGACGCCAGGTTATCGAGTATGACGGAAACCATTATGCGGGTGCCGGCGATACATGCCTTTCCGTGACATATTTCCGGGTTTACGCTGATACGTTGCAAAAGGTCCATCGCTTACCCTGCTTTCCAAATGTCTTTTGGTATTCTTAACAGTATCACGCTAAGCAAATGTTCGTCAAGGAAGAAGGAAGCAATATGCTATCGCTTGCCTTCCGACTTTATCACTCCAAGCCGAGCTCATGTTTCAAAGACTTCTGAAGGACTTGTGAAAAGTTGATGCCGGCTTTTTCAGCCCGGTCGTTCAGCCAACTCGGTATGGTTAGATTTTTGCGGACGGTGCGGTTGTCGTGTGCCCGGCGGTAAGCATCGAAGTCGATGTCAACCAGGGCGACGATTTCGTCGTCGGCGTGATCAGGAATTTTTATAGAAGGGGCGGGAATTGTCCTGCCGGCGTCCACTTCGCTGATACCCCACATGCCGATAGCGTCGCGCGCCATTTCGATTGCGTCCACAATATCAGCGCCCTGGGTATTGATCTCAAGATCGGGGACATAGACCACGTAACCGGTTTTGCTGGGGGTTAATATCACGGGATATGCCCTTTTCAAGGATATTACACCTCCATTTTTTAGTAGAGGGCTTATTTCAGTCCCTGTCTTTTTATGATTGCCGCGGCCAACATTTCGTCGATTTCGTTATGGCAAGGGATGGATTTTCTTTTAATGCCGTTGGTGTATATGTCGTGCTTCTTGCCCCTTCTTTCTAACCACCAGCCGTTTGTTTCCAGTTTCCGTATTAGGTCCTTCCGTTTCATTGTTCCATCCCCTCAATCAATATTATACGCATAAATGCGTATAGCTCAAGAAAAATCCCAGAATTGCAAAGAGACGCGATTATCACGTCAAGCAAATGTACGTCAGGGAAGTAAGGATGCAACATGCTATCGCTTTTTGTTTAGCGTGCGACTTTTCGAGAGGAGATGACGCCGTGGACAAGCGCCTGGTGGCCATCGTGCTGCCCATGTATAACGAGGAGGAATCCATACCGTCCCTGCGGGCGATGTTCGACGGGAACCTCGCCCTGCCCGAGGGCTGCGACTACCGCATAATAGCGGTCAACGACGGCAGCGACGACCGAACGCTGGAGCTTGTCACCCGCTGGGCCAGGGATAACTGGAGAGTGTCGGCGGTTTCCCACGTCCAGAACATGGGGCTGGGGCAGGCCATCCTGACCGGGATCGGCGAGGCGGTTCGGATGCGTTCGGACGTGGTGGTGACGATGGACGCCGACGCTTCCCACCCGGGGGAGGTCATCCGCCGGCTGGTCGATGAGGTGCTGAACGAGGCGGACATAGCCATCGCTTCCCGGTTCGTAGCCGGGAGCAGGCAGGTGGGCGTTCCGCTGTATCGAAGGGCTTTGAGCGCGGGCGCGAAACTGGCGCTGCGGGCGGCGTTCCCCCTGGAAGGGGTTAGCGACTACACCATCGGTTTTCGCGCCTACAGCGCCAGGGTGTCGGCGAAAATCATCTGCGAAGACTGGCGGTTCGCGAAGTCCCGCAGCTTCGCCTTCACCGCGGAGATGCTGCTCGGGGCGGCCGCGCACGCGCGGAGGATAGCCGAGGTTCCGGTCTGCCTGCGCTACGACCTGAAAAAGAGCAGGAGCAAGCTGCGGCTCGCCGCGACTCTGCTCGACTACGCGAAACTTTTCATGCGGCCCGGGCACATCCGGGCGATCAATCCGGAAGGGGGGAGGAGTGTTTTGAGATGCCTGTTGCTGGAGTTCCGAAAGGTTTTAAGAGAAGAAACCGGAGCTGGGGTGATCGACTACCTGGTGGCGACCGCGGTCATAGCGACCGTAGCCTACGTCTGCCGCAATATACTGGTAAATTCCCTGAAGGCGGCGCACAACTCTATGGTCAACAGCGTTACCAACATCACCGGAAACTGATCTTCGGGCAAAGAGGGATGAGCCTGATCGAGTTCCTCCTCATCTTCGTCGTCATCGCCTACCTTTCCTTCCAGGCGACCGACCTGGCGCTGATTCTGGGCCAGCACCAGGGCGCGAAGCACCTCCTCAAGCAGTATGCCGACCGGGTGAGGTTGAACGGCAGGCTCTCCAGTACCGACGAGACGGAATTCAGGAATAAGATGACCCAGCTGGGCCTGACCGTGGAGAGCATCGACACCCAGAAGGAGTCCGAGGGAGAGCCGCGGATACTGCGCTCGAACGACCCGGTGGCCAGCACCATACCGATTACGGTGGTTTGCAAGCCCGTTCAGCGCCCGTTCAAGGTAGGCGCTCTCATAGGAGGTGATTCGGTCGGTGACAGCTGGAGGATACGGTTGCAGATCACGGTTTTTTCCGAGCGGATCGACCCTTAACCAGAGGGGGAGCGCCCTCATCTTCGCGCTGATGATGATTCCGGTTATCGTCATGGCAATTGTATTTTTGGGTGACACCATCCAGGCGGTAACCGGGAGCGACTACGACGTGAGGGACACCATCGACCTGGCGGCACGGGCGGCCAACTACCAGGCGGAAAGGAGTTCGCAGGCGGCCGGGGACGCCCGCGTGCTGGTCGACCAGGCCCACAGCGCTTTCAGAAGTTCAATAGCGTACACTCTGCGGTTAGACCCCAATACCCTGGCCCCGCTGTCCAATTCTCCTCTCAAGTCGGCCCCGCAGTACATCCTGGTCGTCTACAACGGCGACAACGCCTACTCCGCCCAGGGAGCGCCGGCCGGCAGGATATACCGTTTTAACGGGGTGAGCGTCACCACGATCGACCTGTCCGCGTTGGGGTTCCCCAGCACGTTCGCGGTGTACGCCGACGACATCATCCAGGGGGGGTTCGGGGGAGTGGCCAGGGTCACTTTGCAGAGGCCGGGCTGCGTGGTCTGGATGAAAGCCGAGAGCAGAAAAGCCGCCGGGAAAGAAAGCGTAATATCGACCAGGTGGACGGCATCCCAGATTCACTACTGGTAGGGAGGTGGGGGCGGTGAAGAAAATAGTTCTAATCCTGACGCTGCTGGTCGTCTTTTCATCCCGGCCGGCGCTGGGTGCGGTGTGGGATTACGGCATAGGCGTCGCCGACACGCCAGCGACAATCGATTCTTCGGCTACCGGCGCGGCTATCGACACCGCGGCCCGGGAGATAAAACTGCCTTCCACCCTGGGCAACCTGGTTTCCTTCTGGGAGTCGGGCGATCTGGAGTATGTGGTCTTGACCAGCAGCGGCGCGAGGCACTACTCGTTCAACGGCTCGTCGATGGTGGAGAACCAGCTCCTAAACGCGAGCGTTTCAAACCCGGTATCGCTGGCCGCGTCTAATCCCTTTCCCGACGTCATCGTAGCCGACGGCACCGGGATCAGGCACTTCTCCTTCGGCGGTTCCGGTATGCTGGAGAACCCGGCCCTGTCCGTGGCCGGTCTTACCGGGGTGGTGACGGTGGGGGCTACGGGAACCAACGAGGTGGCCGCCCTGGTCGGGAACGCCGTCCAGCACTACAGCTTCAACGGAGCCAGCATGGTGAGAAACAGCCTTTTGGAACCCGCTTTATCGGCCAACCCGCTTTCCCTGGCGCTCGGCAGCGGCGGGTACGACGTGGCCGTCCTGGAGGCCAACCAGGTGAGGTGGTACTGCTTCACCGGTTCGGGCATGGCCGAAAACCCCGCCCTGGCCGTGACCGGGCTCAACAACCCGGTGGCCCTGGCGGTCGCCGATCCCGTCTCGGGCTACGACCTGTCGGTGGTGGAAGGGAACCAGGTAAAGAGCTACAGCTACACCGGGGGATCAATGGCGTACAACTCGGCCCTGTCGGTGACGTCCGGGCTTACCAGCCCGAAAGCGGTCGCTATCAGGCCGGGGAGCTTCGACCGCCTGATAGTCGACGGGAACGAAGTGAAGTATTACTCCTGGACCGGTTCGGCGCTGGTATTAAACCCCAGCCTGTCGGTCACGGTGAGCGACATAATAAGCGGCGGAAACTACGCGGCGTCCGCGGCGGCGCAGTCTTTGGCCTTCGACCCGGGTTACAACGTGAGCTACGTCCGGGTGAGGTCGGCCCACGAGCTGCCCGACCAGACCTCAGTGACCTACTCGGTGACCGCCGACGGGGTGAACTGGGTAGAGCGGTGGAGGGTGCGGGGAACGCCGACCGGCACGGTTCTGGAGGTGTTTTCGGGGGGTTCGTGGTTGCCGATAGGGAGCGCCAGCGACGCCCTGCCTTCGGCGGACAACGCCCAACTGTGGGCGAACGTCCAGAGCGGCCGCGCGGTCAAGTGGAAAGCGGTGCTGGCCACCACCAACCCCGCCGTGACGCCCAGGATAGCTACCAATCCCAGGGGAGGGGTGGCGGTGCGGTGGGACACCAACAGCGCTCCCAACCCGCCGGGCGTGTCGTCCAGCGGAGGGTGTTATCTAACCACCACACCGACCTTCACCTGGACCTACAGCGACCCCGACGGCGATTCCCAGGGATCTTGCCAGGTGCAGGTGAGGACGATCGGAGGAATTCTGGTGTATGACAGCGGGCGGGTGTATAACAGCAGCCACTCGTTCACCCTGCCGACCAGCGCCCAGCCCGACGTGGCCGGTCCGCTCTGGAGTTCGGGGGAGTACCAGTTCACCGTGCGGGTGAAGGTCTGGGACAGCAACGGTTTCGAGTCCGCGTGGTCGGGAGACGTCGGTTTCTGCGTGGTGGGTTTCGAGCGACCGCGCGTGGCGGAGATCGTAAGCCCGCCGGCGGGACAGCCCGCGCCCGACCCTTTAACCCCTTCGACGCACGTCGTGATCGCGCCAGGGACGGATGCTTCCAGCCTGCCCAGGGCGAAGGCCGGCGCGCGGGTAAAGGTGATCGTAGACAGCGTGGGGCCGCTCAATTCGGTTGCCGTGGAGTTCCCCTACGGGGCTTATCAGTCGTTCAAAGGGGACATCAGTCAACTGAACCCGGCCGGCAGCAAGGTCAACCGCTGGACGGTGGACTTCTGGACCGACGCCAGCGTGGAGCGCTGCCCGTCCGGTACGGCGGTGGGCATGGACTGGCAGGGTGTATCGGGCGCTGGCAACCCGCGGCTGAAAACGCCCGACTACGCTGCCGGGGTAATCCAGATACAGGGGACGGTGCTTGAGGATTGGTTCGTGATCTTGAAAGGGAAGGATTGAAGGACCTGCTTTTCCTGGCGGTGGCTTTCGCGGCGCTCCTTTTTCCCTGGCTCCTGCAGGTGGCCCTGACGCCGAAGGGGTGCGTTCCGAACGGCCACCTCATGGGCTACGAGGACTATGTGACCTTCATCGCCAAGATGGAGTGGGGGAGACTTGGGCATTGGAGCTACATCGACCGGTACACCCCCGAAATAACCGAGCCTGCCCCGATATACTTCTTCTACCTGTCGCTGGGGCACCTGGCCAAACTGAGTGGCCTTTCCACTCTGTGGGTGTTCCACCTGGCCCGCAGCCTTCTGGGGAGCCTCGCCGCCTGGGGGTGGTGGAGGTTCTGCAGGAAGCGCAGCAAATACCCTCTGCCCGCGTTCCTGCTGGGTATATGGGCGTCTTTCGGGCTTTTTGCGCTGTTCGGGCCTGATATGCGGATATACGAAACCTACGTTCAGGGACACGCCGCCAACTTCGGGATGATCGGGTTCCCGCACTACCTGGTGGACTTCCTGGCGATCCTGGCGTTCCTGGAGGCGTACCTGGACGGCGGGAAGAAGGCCCCTGTCCTTTCGCTGCTGGTCGGTGCGGGGCTGGGGATGGTTCACCCGTTCCTGCTGGCCCTGTTCCCGACCGTCATAATCGCGCACGCTGCGCTTTTCGATAAGGACAGGCTAAGGGACGCCTTCCTTGTAGCTGCGTGCGCGGCGCTGGGTTCTTTGCCGTTTATTATCTCGATGTGGGCGGCCTACCAGAAGTTTGAGTGGCTGAGAATCTGGAGGAGCCAGACGGCGCACGAGACCGGTTTGCTTGGGGACGGTTTCCGGCTGGCTGTCACCTTCGGCCTGGGCGGGGCGGTAGCATGGTTTAGAATCCCGGGGGTTGTCCGCAGCGGCGAAGCGCTGGAGAGGCTGTCGGCGGTGTGGCTCGTATTGGCTGGTGTTCTCCTGGTTTTCGCTCCTATCCCCAACAGCCGGGAGTTCGGGTTCTTCCTCACAATCCCGGTGGCGATGCTCGCCGCACCCTGGCTGGTCGAATTCTCGCGGCGGGTGAATACCCTGAAAGTCAACCTGATGCTGCCGGCGCTGGTGATCGCCTGCTGCGCCTGCGGGTTCCTCATGTTCGCCGAGATGTACCGGGTGACTCCCGACTCCTACCACCCGCAGGGGCTGGTGGAGGGTCTAAGGTGGCTTGAGGAAAACAGCGGCGAGAACGACGCGGCGGCCTGTACCTGGGCGACCGGCAGCGTTCTCCCGATGTATGTGACCCACCCGCGACCCTGGGTGGGTCACCAGTCCGAGACGCTGGGCTTTCTGGAGAAGGAGAAACAGGTCCTGCCGTTCTTTCGGGGCGAAATAAAGCTGCCGGTCCAGTGGGCGGTGGTCGGGAAAGGGGTTGACAGAGACATTCCGCGGCTGCCGGGGGAACCGGTCTACGAGAACGATTCGGTTGTAATATGGAGAGTGGACTGAAAGGGGGCAATGCCGTGCCCGGCGTGCTGTTTTTAGTTATGGCCGTCATTTCGGCGCTGGTCTGGTTCAACGACCCGGCCGCTTTCTGTTCGGCGGACGCCTGCCGGGAGATCCCGGGGTTTCTCGGCCGGTCGTGGTATCTGTGGGCGGCGCTTTATTATTCGGTCGCCGCCGCGGTGATCCTGGCAGCGAGGAGAAATAAACTCGTTCTGCTGTTTCTGGCGGGCGGGGTGGCGTTTCACGCCGCCCTGGTAGTCGTTGGGTACGCCCTAACCCGGTCGGTGTGCGTCCTGTGTCTTAAATTCTTCGCGCTGGAGGTCTGTTTGACTGTCCTTTACGGCCTGGGGTATCTGCTCGACTTCTACCGGCCGGCCAAAACCGCCCTGGCGGGGGTGTCGTCTGCGTTCGTTCTTGCGGCGCTGGCCTTGCTCGTGGCGAACCCGGCTCCCTGGCCGGCGGTCGTTCTGGCCCAGTACCAGGGCGTTTCTCTGGCGGAATTGAACCGCGAGGAACCGGCCCCCAGGCCGGAGGCCGATGCGAGAAACGCATCAGCGGCCGCTGACAGGAAACCCGCGAAAACAGAGGGGGTTAAACATCGCTACCTTCAGGTTTTGACTCCCGAAGGGCAATCTTGCAGCCTGGACATTTCCTGCAGGGAGGCCCTGCTCTTTGCGACCTGGTGTTCCCACTGTGACGACGCGCTGAAGGAGGCGGCCAAAAAACCGCCGGAGGAGAGGCCCTACCTGGTGGTGACGTATCTGAGGGACAACGAGGAGGAAAACGCCAGGGAGAAGCTGTCCAGGTTCGGGCTTGAAGGGGAAAGGTTCTATTTTTTGCTCGAGCCGCCAGCTGAAGTTAAAAAGGTTCCATCAATCTTGCAAGGATAAAAAAGGGAAAGGAGAGAAATAAATGAAAGCCAGAAAAATCATAAGCATCATTTTGGCTGTCCTGGCATTCGCAGCGATTTCAGCGTTCGCGCAGAATAAGGCTTATGCGGGTACATGGGTGGATGTCGGGTCGTCGCCGGCATCGCGTGGGCCAGCAGCCCCGTTGCCCGATGGGTCGGGGTTTGTTGTGGCTAAGTACACCAGCGGCGAAGTGTTCAGGTACAGTGGAGGAAGTTATACCTCACTGGGAGTACCTTACTCTGGCAACGCTGATTCTATGATAGTCGATTTGAACAATAACATTTATGTAATGTATTATAACGGCGTTTGGAAATATAATGGTTCTTCGTGGAGCAATACGGGACGTATTGGCAGTAGCGGCTGTTACGGTATTGGAGGTCTCACGCTACACCCGGACGGTACTGTGTGGGCTACAGACGGCGATTACGTGGCTTACTACAACGGTTCTTCCTGGGTTTCTACGCTATTAACAGTTCCTTCCGGCTACGACTTCTTTACTATTGCTTCTGATCGAAACGGCAATATTTATGTAGGCTCAAACAAGCCCGGTTATTTTTATTACAAACCCAATGGTGGAAGCTGGACGCAATGGAGCGATTTTACCTGTATTTTTGATGGAGCAATTTCCGGGACTGACGGCAAGGCTTATTTTATTGGTAGATATGGTGAATTATATCAACTTTACAACGGAACCAGGACATTATTAGGCAATGTGAGTGGTAGTCTTGGTAACTTTAATTTATTAGGTGCTACACCTGACGGCGCTGTTTTTGTGCGCTCTTTTAATGACCCTAATAACAATATATACCGTTATAACCCGTCTAATAGAGCCATAGAGCTTTCTCTCAGCGGACAAATGGCCGGAGGCGGGGCTGTCTTGCCCGGTGGGGAAGTGTGGATAAGCACGAATACCTCAAGAACGTATAAATACGTGCCCACTTATTCATTCAGCGCGACTTCAGCCACCCAGACGTCGGTGTCTCTTTCCGTGTCTTTCGACGGCAATCCACTGGTCAATGCCGACCTATGGTACAAGAAAAGCGGCGACGCGACATACACCTTCTGTACGACTTTCAGCGGAACGTCCGTAACCGTAAACTCTCTTACACCTGGCACTCTTTACTACTTCAAGATCACCCACAAGTGCGGCGGCATCACCGTCGACATGCCCAGCGCCATGATAGTAAACCGCTGGACGATACCCCCGCCGCCTTCGACTCCGACCGCGACGACCGGGGCTTTAACGTGGTCGACCAGCGAAGGCCGCGGCTACGTCGTTCTGTCCTGGCCGGCGGTATCCGGAGCAACTGGCTATAAAATATTTGTTTGGGACGGCAACGCCTACCGTTCCTGGGATGTCGGCAACGTCACCACCTGGGATTCCAGGACGGCGAGGATATACCCGAGCGAGTCTTGGCTTGACTCCCAGGCAGACAACACTGTTTCAAGCGACCCTTTCAACCATGTCCAGGGTGGCCTGGATTTAAGGGATACACCTAATAAACTATACCGCAAGACCGTAGGCTCGACGTATGATTCCGCCAACAACTACTGGTTCGGGGTTTCCGCCTACAATTCGTCGGGTGAATCCCCGCAGAGCAACGCGGCTCAACCGACGCTTCCCAACCGGACGGACAGCGCAGCGCCGACGATATCTTCACTCATGCTCAACAACGGCGACACCAAGACCAGCAGCAACGGCGTAACGGTTCAGGTGTCTGCCAGCGACCCGCTGGTGGCGAACTACACCTCCGACACCGCCGACGACGCCTCCGGCCTGTACCAGCTGGGCCTGTCCAACGACAACGTGACCTGGACGTGGGTTACTTATTCAGCGAGCGTGAACTGGAACATCACCTCTGGCCCTGGCCAGAAGACCGTCTACGCAAAGGTCAAGGACAACGCCGGCAACGTCGGCGAAACTCAATCGGCGACCATCTTCCTGGTGGACGACGTGGAAGGCCCGCAGGGGACGCTGCTTATCAACAACGGGGATATGACCACCGACTCGACGAGCGTTTCGCTCACCCTGTCGGTGTCGGACAATTTCACCCAGCCTTCCCAGATACAAATGCGTTTCAGCAATGACGGCACCAGCTGGTCGGCCTGGGAGACCTTCAACGCTTCAAAGAGCTGGACGCTATCCAGCGGTGACGGCTGGAAAGCCGTGTTCTGCCAGCTGAAGGACGCGCAATCCAACTACAGCACCATATCGGCTCACATAGCCCTGTCGACCTCCAGCACTGCTCCCAGCGGGACGGCAGCGCCCAGTAGCCCGCCGCCGACCGTGACCTTTAGCGGGTTAAGCGGGGTGTACTCCTCCAGGCTCCAGCAGGCGACCATCACCGCCAGCAGCCTTAGCAACGTCCGCAAGGTGTCCTATTCGCTGGACGGCATCACCTGGTCGCCCGAGGAGGACGTGAGCGGCAGCAGCTACGACAAGCAGATCGCCTTCACGGGCAGCGACGGCCTCAAGGCGGTGTACGTTAAGTTCCAGAACGCCTACGGCAAGTGGAGCCAGCCGGTGGCGAAATACTTCCTGGTGGACACCACGCCGCCGGAGATAAAGCAGGTAAGCGTGAGGAACAGGGCGACCGCGGTGTCGGGGTCGAGCGTTAACCTCAACGTCATGGTCAAAGACAACTTCTCGCAGGTGACGAGCGACTCCAGCGCTCCCCGCATCCAGTACCGCTATAGCGTCAACGGCGGTTCCTGGTCGAGCTATACCGCGATGACCGGCCCTTCGATAACGGCGTCCGGCCTGGTGGTGGGAGCCAACGACATCGGGGTCCAGGTCAAGGATTCCGCCGGCAACGAAAGCGAGGTGCAGTATGCTCAGGTATTCAGGGTTTCTTAGCCTTGTCCTGGCGGCGCTGATGGTCGTCGCGCCGACTGTTAAAGCCGTAGAGGTGTACGTCAACCAGAACCAGCTCGTCTGCCAGCCCGCGCCGTTCATCGTGAACGGCACCACGCTCGTCCCTCTGCGGGCGATATTCGAGGCCCTGGGAGCGCAGGTCGGGTGGGACGAGGAGACCAGAACCGTCACCGCGTTCAAAAACGACCGGGCAATCGTCCTTTCGATCGGCAGCAGGACCGGGTACGTTAACAACCAGCCGGTGGCCCTGGCCGAACCCGCCAGGATAGAGGAAGGTAGGACGTTCGTGCCGCTGAGGTTTGTTTCGGAATCCCTGGGGGCGGACGTGAAGTGGGTGCCGGAGACCAGACAGGTCATAGTGACTTCGCAGGAGGTCAGTCAGGTTTACCCGGGTGAACCCGGTGAAGATAACCCGACCGCGGTAGTCATCGGCCCGGAAGAAATCAGGTTTGAATAAAACGTCCTAACGGGCAGCCGGCGGCTGCCCGTTTTGGCTTATTAACTATTTGCAGGGAGGTGTTTTTGCTTATGAATCAGAAGGTTTTAATAGATAGGAGGAAAAAGACCGGAGCTGGATTCTGGGCGAGAAGCGAGATTTTTGATATTGATGGTCTAAATTGGCACGATATTTCCGTTTATCTATTTCTTTGTTCTGCGTCTGACGAAAACGGTCAAAGCTGTCTCGGCAAAGAAGAAATAGCAGCCAAATGCAAAATAAGCGTTGGTGTCGTTGAATTATCTCTTAAAAATTTGGAGAGAAAAGGGCTGTTGGAAAAAACAGCCGAAAATCCTTCGTTAAGGAGGCTTTTGTTTTGATAGGCATCGAGATTCTATACAACAAAAAACCGCTGTTTATAAATATGGATTTAGCGCAATTCCTTGGCCTCCATGAAGCTGTTGTCCTTCAGCAAATACACTATTGGCTAAAGGAGAACCAAGAAGAAAACAGGGGGTACCGAGACGGACACTACTGGATTAACGACACGATAACTCAGTTAGAATCGCAGTTTCCGTTCTGGAGCAAACCAACTATAGTCCGCATACTTGGTCGACTTGAAAAGAAAGGCGTTTTGGTTAAGGACAAGCTGGACAAAAACCGCTTCGATCATGCCCTGTCGTACCGGATAAATTATGTTCGACTTGAAGAAATTGTTAAGGCTGCCACCGAGATAACCCGATTGCGGTAGTTATCGGGCTGGTTTAACTAAGATACAAGCCTTCCGAGCTTTTAACGGCCCGGAAGGTTTTTCTTTTTTTAGAGGGGGGAATAGCAGAGTGCGTATAAAAGTTTTGATTTTCATGTTGCTGGTGGTTTCTATGGCGGCTCTCGTTTCCTGGTGTCTGTACGCTACTTGATTCTTCTGAAAAAGCGGTTTGTCGACTAATTCGCGCAGGATTGATCTTTTGCGATTTCGGAGGAGCTGGCCCCGGTTGCTGCTGTCTGCCTTGAGGGAAAGGACGCGGGGGCAACGGGCGGTTCTTATTCTACGGCAGGAATTTCTAAAGAAGGGGTAATATGGTAGAATAAGGAAAATATCCATATATGGTGTCGAAGTTTCTTTTGGCACTTCCAAATCCTGCTGAGGGAGGAACTGCTGTGGTTAATGTGGCGGAGGCGTTTAAAACCCTGGCCGACTTTCTGGTGCAGACCTACGGCAAGGAAGGAGTCATCTATTTCACCACCGACCGGGAGCGCTACGATTTTGTGAAAAGCCACAATCTGGATATTGCCGGCATCCGGGTGGGGGAAAGGATAACCAGGGGAGGTGACATCGAGAGGTGCATCCGGAGCGGACAGGCGGTGACCGGGACGATCGACCGCAGCGTCTATGGAATAAGGCTGCATCTGTGGGCGGCGCCGCTGTTCGACGATGGCTCAGGGGAGGTCAGGGGCAGCTACGGGGTGTTTGTGCCCAGGCTGCATGTGGTGGCCCGGGCCTTCGACATTTTTGCCCCGATTGTGGCCGAGTCCCAGCCGGAGGGGGCCTGGGTGGGGGTGACTGACCTGCAGAAGATAGCCTACCGCTATGGCTCGGCAAAGTTCGACCTGCCCGAGTTTACGGTGGGAACCCCGATAAGAGAGGGGGATACGGCCTGGAGGACGCTGAAGGAGAACAAGAAGGTGGTGGTGGACTTTACCACCAAGAAGTACGGGAATATCAGGATGATTGGGATTCCTCTCTATGACGAGGAGACGGGGCAGACGGTCGGGACTTTTGGCATCACGGTACCCCGCAATATGGCCAAGAACCTGCAGGAGATGGCCGCCAGGCTGAGCGCCAACACGCAGGAGATAGCGAGCGTGATGCAGGAGATGGCCGCCTCGGCGGGGGAGATCACCCTTACCGAGGGGAAGCTCTCGGAGCAGATCCGGGAGGTTCAGGAGAGTTCGGCCCAGATTAATGAGATTCTCGACTTTATCAAGAACGTTGCCGACCAGACCAAGATGCTGGGGCTGAACGCGGCCATCGAGGCGGCCCGGGCAGGAGAGCACGGGCGGGGGTTCGGTGTGGTGGCAGAGGAAATCCGGAAGCTCTCCGACCAGTCCAAAGAAACAGCGGAGCAAATTCGCAAGCTAATTAGGGAAATCGACAGCAAGATAACCGCTGTTACCCAAGCCTCCGAGGGAACGGTCAAGCAGAGCCAGGAGCAGGCAGCTGCCACCGAGGAGGTTACCGCATCGGTGTCGGAGATGGCGCAGCTGGCGGAAAGGCTGGCGGAGGTGGCGAAGGGGCTGTAGGGCGGTCAGGAGAGGCGGTTGATCATCTCATCCCGGTCGACGCCCCGGGGGAGCTCTTCGTACCAGCCGCTGTCAATCATGAGGCTGATGCCGTCCTGGGCGTAGCCTGCGACCTCGGCGAACGCCCGGGTGAAGGCGGCCGACAAGCCGTGCCGCAGACTGGTAGCAAATTTGATGACCGAGATAAACAAGGGCTGTTGCCGGTTGAAAGGTCTGGACAAAAAGCCCTGTTTTTTTATGTTTTAAGTTTTTAAGCAGAATCCATACGGAATCCATTTCGTAGAGGAGGGGAACAAAATGCTAAATTGGCAAGACGTTTTGAACGACGGTTCCGAATATCACGAAGACACCCTGGGCAACAGGTTTCGGAAACACATGGCCAAACAGGAGTGCCTGAACGCCGGGCGCTGCCTCTGGCCCACCTTTCCCGACTGTGAGCTTTATCCCCTGGGGACGGGCTGGTGCGTTGAGAGGAATCCGGTTGAGAAAAACTCTTGGCGCGAGCAGAATCTGGCGAAAAGGAGGGGGTCCCGATAAGGGCGGCAAAAATTCTCCTGTTGGTGGGCGTTTTGATCGGTGCGTTCCTGGGCGCTTGCTGGAGGACGGTTCACCTGCCGGCGGTGAGCGCAGCTGAATCGTATATAAGGGCCGTGGCGGAACAGGACCGGGATACCGCCCTGAAAATCTCCTCCGGGAAAGCCGCCTATATAGCGAACGGTCTGGGGGAGGGGAGGACGAAAGCCAACGTCGCAGGCATGAGGAGCTGTGTCGAGGCCGCGTCGTCCGACTGGGCCAAGGTGGTGGTCGAACCCGAGCTTGTCCTGGAGGACGGGACGAGGGACATCGGCTGGTACGAGGCGGAGGTAATCAAAAAGGACGGGTGGAAGGTAATCGACCTCAAAGAGGCCGCGATACCCCTGTCTGGAACGCGCGTTGCCAAGGACGTCAAGCATCTTCCGGCGATAAACGAGGCGTTTGAAGGGTATCTCAAGGCCCTGACCGCCGGCGACCTGAAAGGGGCGTCCAGGTATCTGGTCGGTCCGGCCAGAAAGAGCCATGAGGCGGGCGAGTCGTACCTGGGCAAGGGCGCGATAGTTGCGAGCTACTCGGGGCTTCAGTCAAAGGTGCTATGGAGCGACGGCGACCTGTGCAGGTGTCTTATGAGCTACCGGGTCAACGGGCGGGACGTGGAAGTTTCATTGGTCTTTGCCCGATTAAAAAACGGCGACTGGAAGATAGCGAGCATCTAGTTCAGGGGGGAGGGTCGGCAGATCAAGCCGCAACAAGCAGTTAACTACGTCGTGTGTCTGAAGGACGAGTACCTGATAGTCCATCAGGAGAATGTAGCGCAGATCGCGTGGGGGATCGCAAAACAGGTATGCCCGTGGTTGGCCAAATCGGTCTACATTGCCGGCCTGAACCACGACATCGGGAAGATCGTGGTTCCAGACAGCATCCTTTTCAAGGCCGGGGAACTTTCGGCTGAGGAGTGGGAGGTCGTCAGACTGCACCCGGTCGTCAGCGAGGAACTGGTCACTCGAATCGCGATGCTGTTCACATTGAGCGACGCCGACTGGGAAACGGTACGACTTGCGATAAGATTCCACCACGAGCGCTGGAACGGGAAGGGCTACCCTTACGGCTTAAAGAAAAGCCAGATACCCGTTGCGGCCAGGATTATCGCGGTGGCGGATTCCTACCACGCGATGATCACCGACCGGGCGTACCGAAAGGGCCTGAGCGTACAGAAAGCCCTGGGCGAGATCGAGAGGGGGGCCGGGGTGCTGTACGACCCGGCCGTAGTCGATGCGGCCGTCGAATATATCATCAAGAAGGAGGAAGACAATGCTCTACGGATTGGCTATCGACCTCGGATTTGGTTATGTGAAGGGGCTAAACCAGGACAACAAAGCGTTTATCGCCCCGTCCCTGGTGGGTTCGGCCAGGAAGATGTACCTGGGCGAGATATTCGGCCCCAGCGGGGACGACAGAGACTTGCACGTGAGAGTTGAGAGCGCCGGAAGGTCGGCGGAATACTTCGTGGGCGACCTGGCCCGACGGGAGTGCCGGGACGTATCCCAGGCTTTCGACACCAACAAGATATTCCACCCGAATACCCAGGTTTTGCTGGCTACTGCCGCCGGGAAACTGCTGCCCCGGGAAAACCGCAAGGTCCACCTGGTGAGCGGCCTGCCGCTGGAGGAGTTCTACCGCCAGAAGGACGAATTCCAGAGATACCTGGAAAACTTCGACGCGACAGTCACCTTCGTCAAGGACGGCAAGGACGCATACAGCAAACAGGTTCAATTCGACCAGGTGACGGTATTCCCGCAGGGGGCTGGCGCGGTGTACCACGCCTTCAGGACGCACAAGCCGTTTTTCCAGAAGGGATACCTGATCGGCCTGGTCGATGTCGGGACGAAAACCACGGACGTGATCGTGTTCGAGACGGCTGACCGGTTCGTCATACGGCACCAGCTGAGCGCCACTTTGGAGATCGGGACGATGGCGCTTTACCAGGAGATACTGAAGATGGCCAGCGAGGAGGTCGGCTCAACGCTCGAAGACAACAGGATACCGGTTATCATGGCCAACGCCAATGCTTTCTACCACCGGGGCAGGAATTACGACCTGACCGGCATAATCGAGGACGCCCGCGCCAGTATCGCCCAGGCGATCAGGGACCGGCTTTCCAGTCTTTGGGGCTCAGAGGTCGACCTTTTCCGGGTGGTGTTCCTGGGCGGCGGAGGCAGCGCGGAATTGAGCGGCGGGCTGAGGGACATCCACCCTGCCACCGTGCTGTTGGAGAACTGCCAGTTCGCGAACGTGTACGGGTTCATGCACGTCCACGACATGGTGAACAAGAAGCTGCTGGTCACCAGGGAACCGCAGTTAAGGGTAATGTGAGGCGTAGACAACCTCAAGCCCAGCATTGACAAGCATTAGAGCCTCAAAAAACAAAATTTTGTCTACGACATGTTGTCTACAGGCTGAAAGCCTTTAGCGGCAAGGCTTTGAGTGGTAAAAATACGGAGTGTCGTAGACAAATTTTTAGCTGTTTTCCTGTAGGGCGTAGACAGATTTCAAAAAAACAGGGCTTAAAGCCTTGGGAATATTGGGTTTAGGGTTGTCAACGGTGGATATAGACAAAAATCCAAAAAATAAGGCGCAAAGCCTTGATAATGCTGACTTAACGTTTGTCAACGGGAGGTGGTATTGCCTTGGAAAAGCCTTATTGGTTCCGATTGAACGAAAAAATCCCGGATGACCTGAAGAAATACCTGGAATCACTTAGCGGTAAAGAAAGGTCAAACTATATCAGAACCGCCATCCTGTGGTACTGGTGTTTCGGGGAACGCCTGGCTTCGATCGAGCAAAAGTTAGATCGTGCGCTGGAAGGAGCAAGTTCCATTCCTGCTCCTTTGCCCGAAATGGCAAAGAACGACCTTGAGATCGATGACAGTTACTTGGAAGAAGCAGCGATGGCGATAATCAACGGAAAAATGTTTACTGGGAGATAGCGCAAAATTACCGCAAGCAATCAACGCGATTGCCAAAAGATATCGCAGCGATTGCTCTTGGTAATTAAAGGGGGTAAATATGTCACACATCGGAGAAAAAATCAAAGAGGCTAGAAAAAGCATGGGGTTGTCGCAAAGAGAGGCAGCCAGGGCAATAAGCAGGAGATACGGTGTCCGGCTAAACCAGCCGTACCTTTGTTTGATTGAGCAAGGAGAAAGAACCAACTACTCTGCCAAGCTGGAGCACGCGCTAAAAGACTTCTTCAATATAGACAAGCCTTTCTTCGGCGACTTGGGCAACGACACGGACGTTCAATGGCTCAAAGAGCTTGTGTCCAAAAAACTGCAACGCGCCTATATCAACACTTTGAACGCCTACAACCTGTTGGGCGATTTGATGAATTTGAGCAAGATTCCCGACCCGAACGTGCCGGGGGTTCCCGGAGCAACGGCGGTTTACGAGAACTGCGTGCTAAAGTTTACCGTGCCCGAGCTACTGCCTCGCGGCAGAATATACACCGCCGAGAGCAGGGACCACTGGATGGGACTGATTATCCACGCCTATTCCAGCCTGAAAATGGAGGTGAAGATGAAGCACGCGCTTTGCGTGGTTAGAACTCTTACCCCCCAAAGCGAGATGTGGGACAACGACAACCGGGCGGCCGTTAGCCACGTGATCAACGCCATCCGCCACCTGGGGATAGTTGAGGATGACACCTACGAGAACATCTCGCTGCTTCAGGTGGGAGGGGTGGACAACCTGTATCCGAGAACAGAGATTTACCTTCTGGAGAAGGAGTGCCCGGAATCTTTGCTCAAAGAGGCGGGGATTTTTCCCATGTAATAGAAGGAATTTTGTTTTGACATTAACATAGGAAGGAAATGTCTCCATAAGTCCGTAAAAACCCCCCTAAAACGGCATTTTTACTCCGTAAAAAACCCCCTTTTTTCGAGGATAGAAATACGGAGTAAAACCCCACTTTTTTACTGAGTTGTAGTGCCCTCAAGTTCTTATTAGTCAAGAATTAGAACGCTTTACCCGAGACCATGATTACGGGACCGAAGTACAGAGGCATGGTCTCGGGGGTCATGAGCCAAACATTGAGGCAGAAAAAGCACACAAAAACATACCAAGTCCATGCCTCTGTACCATAACCCTGACACAACGAAAAAAACCAAAAACGACAACCAAGAAAGCAGGCAACAGCGGGCAGAAAGGCGGGAAGCCTTTTTGTTTTTCTAGGGATTCTGGCGGAAAGGTGGTGTTGAGCAGAGGCATATGCGGACAAGGCAAACGACCGATGCGAAAAAAACCAGCGAAAAGACCAAGAGGGTGAAGCTGACCGAAAGAGACAGAAAACTGCTTGAAGACATCCTGCGTCTGCGGACGCTCACCTCCAAACAGATCAGGAGGCTGTACTTCAACGGCACTGGCTCAACCGGCGTCAACCGCATCTCCGAGCTAAAGCGGGCGGGCTTGATCAGGCCCAGCAAGGTGATCCGAGACGGCCGCAAGGTCGACACCTGTTTTTTCATCACCCCCGAGGGGGCGCGGGCCATCGGCCACGATGCCGTCCGGGCCAAAAAGAACCAGGCGAGCGTGTTCAAGTACAAAGACGAGGAAAGCTCCCTCAAGCTGCAGGACTACTACATCATGCGGAGCGAGATTTACGCGACCCTCTCCCCCGAGTGGCACTGGGAGGACAGCCGCGAGGTGAAAGCCAGGCTCAGGATGAACCGCGCCACCCCGATAGCGGGCGTTCTACGAAGCGGGGAAAACGCTTACGCCGTGTACCTCCTGTCCAAAAACCCCGAGGACGAGACCTTGAAAAAAGTCCAGGAGAGCGTCTCTTTTGTCCGCACGGCGAGGAACCTTCCCAAGTCTATAGTCCTCTGCGAGAACCTGGAGACCGTGGACAGGATCATCGAGAAGTACCGCCCCGGGCAGGTGTACGTCATGCCCTTCGAGCTGGGGCTGAAGATGCTGGCGCTGAACGAGTCGCCCTACTCCCTGCTGGCCAGAGTCTACGGCGAGCACCCGATATTAAACACCGCGCGGCGCTACGCCCACTACGAGACGGTCATTAACGGCGAGCGCTTTTTGGTCAACGAGCTGCTCTACAACAACCTGGAGACCATCTCGGCCCTGAGATACTACACCCGCGATGTTTACGCCGGCGAAAGGCTGCGGCTGATCGCGCTGACCGAACAGAGTCGGCTCGACTACTACGCCCGGCTGTTCGACCGGCTAAACTACCCCCACTTCGTCTGGCAGACGGTGGACATCGAAAAACTGTTCGAGGAAAAAAGGAGGTCGATGCCGTCTTGAAAGTCGTCCGCTTAAAAACGAGCAAAGACAAACAGGAATTGGCCGACGAACTTAGGCAGAAGCAGTACGAGGAGTCGGTCAAGAACCTGGCCCGGGGGAGCCTCCCGACCTTAATCGAGTCGGAATCCCCCGAGTACACCTTCAACCTCTGTTTCCTGGAGATACAGCAGACGCTCTCCGACCAGAGAGCGTTTAAGTCCTTCCTCCTTGAGATGATCAACACCCTGCCGCCAGGAACCCACGTTCGGGTGGGCAACCGCACCATGTCCGTCGAGGAGGCGCTGGCGGAGATACTGCGGCAGCCTTTTTACCGTGCGCTGATGGAGCTAAAAGACGAGCTAAAACTCTGAGAAGGGAGGAGATAGGTTGGCATTCCCGATTGCACTGACGTCTGCGTCCGTTCTGGGTTTCGCGGCGGCCATGTTTTCCCTGCCGACTCCGTTCGCCCCTTTGCCGTTGACCCTGCTCTTGACGTTAATTTCGGCGGTCGGCTTAAACCGCGACCGCGACCGGAGAGAGGGCTTGCTCTACTACATCTCGCTCCTGTTCGGCGCAGCCTGGAGTATAGGGAGCTTTTCCCCCGAGATCAGCCGGTACGTGATCTCGACCTCGAGGGTGATCGAGATGAGGCCCGGGCCGATAATCCAGATGCTCATGCTGCTTCCCCTGATAGCCGGCATGTTCGGCCTGCCCCGGATGATCGAGCAGGCGGGGAGAAACCTTCCGAGGCAGGAGACCTTGATCGACCGGGTGTTAAAAACCGCGCTCGACTACGTGAAACTGAAAAGCGGGGTAGAGAGGGCCCCCCTCTCCGACGTCGGCGCGATGGTGGGCTACATCATCAAGAACACCACGCCGCCCGAGAATCTTGACCTGGAGTTCTGCATCGACGTCAAACATAAGCGCCCGGTGATCCTTGAGGGAGTCTACCGCTACCGCAATACCCTGGTGGTCGGGCCTCCTGGTTCCGGCAAAACGGTAACGCTAAAGAGCCACATATTTCAGGACCTAAACCGGATAAAGGACTCCCTGCGGGCAGGCCGTCCGATGGGGCTGACTGTTTTGGAGCCTAAAGGCGACCTGGTGGACGAGGTGGCCGCCCGCTGTCAGGAGCTTGGGATACCGTTTCATTACATCAACCCGTTAAGCCCCTTCACCGCGCATTTCAACCCGATGATGGGGCCGGCCGACATCTGCGCCGAGTCCACGCGGACGGTTTTAAAGAACATCTTCGGCAAACAGGAGGCGTTCTTCTCCATCAACCAGGAGCTTGCCGCCCGCAACACCATACTGCTCTTGAAAAGGCTGAAAGGCGACGACCTGGACATGCTGGACGTCTTAAAGTGCCTGCGCGACTACGAGGAGATGGACAGGACCGTGACCGGGGTAGAGACCAAGTGCGGCGAGGACGACTTGACCGAATTCTTCAGGAAAGAGTTGATGGGCAAGAACCGGGACAAGTACCGCGAGTTCATTATCGGCCTGCGGGTGCAGCTTGAAGATCTTTGCGGCAGCGATCTGCTGCGGAAAATCCTCCTGGGCAAAAACTCCATCGACTTGGACAAGCACCTCTCCGAGGGCGGGGTACTTTTGGTCAATACCGCTATGGGCCGCCTGGGGAAACTGGGCGACACCCTGGGGAAATTTTTCTCCATGCACCTGATGAACGCCGTCTTCCGCCGCCCGGGAACCGAGAGCGACCGGCCGCCCCACTTCCTGTACGTGGACGAATTCCCGCGCTACATGAACGAGGGGTTCGAGGTGCTGTTAAACATCTCGCGAAGCTACTGCTGCGCTACCACCTTGGCGATCCAGGGTTTTTCCCAGATGGAGTTCAGCATGAACGAAGCCTTCAGGAAGGTCGTGCTAAACAGCTGCCAGAACAAGATATTCTTCGGCGGTATGGACCACGCGGACGCGAAGCTGGCCGAGGCCGAAATGGGCTTTAGGATGACCGAGGTCAAGGAGCCCACCTACGACTACCGCCCGCTGATACCCCGGATTTTCCCGCAGCGCTACAGCGTCAGGGAGAAGAAGGAGCCGAGGTACGAATATACCCAGCTGATGGAGCTGCCGCCGCACACGTTTGTCTACCGGATAGTTCAGTTCGGCAACCTCCAGGAACCCAGCATTGGGAAGTCGAGGTACATAAAGAGCGAAACCGTGTTCAACCCGAAACCCGATACGGTGCCTCTGACAGCCGGGGAACCCGGGAGGTTCTTCTAAAACCATCGCCGTCCGGCGAACCACTAAAAAACAGGAGGTGTCTTAATGAGTATCGTTCAGCCGTTTCTGCCCGAAGGACTAAAAGAGGATAAGATCAAGAAGTTCGACCGCACCGACGAGATAATTAAAGAGCTGCACGACGCCTGGCGGACCGGGGCCATCCTGGAGGGGCGCATCGTCGGTTCCGGGGTGAACTCTATGGGCAGGATCGTCAAGGTCGTCTACGAGGGCATGGAGTTCATCATGCCCGAGGAGGAGCTCGACCCGCTGCCGAGGTCGAGGGTGGAGCGCTTCCTCGGCCGCGAGGTCTACTTCAAGGTCGTAGGCGTCGACCTCAAGGAGAAGAAGGCGGTGTTATCCAGGAAGGCCGCCATCGAGGAGCGCAGCAACGCCACCCTGGAGGCAATCAGGATCGGCCAGGTCTGGACCGGCAAGGCCGTGATCGTCGACCAGCGCCACGCCGTGCTGGACATCGGCGGCGGGATAACCGCCATCCTGGCGAGGGAGGATTTCTCCTACAACCCGGTCAAGGACCTCCGCGAGCACTTAAAGCTCGGCGAAGGGCTGGACGTGAAGATAATCGACATCGACTACGCCAGGACCGACCGTTTAAAGAAGCAGCCGCACATCCGGGTATCCCTGAAGGAGGTTCTCGAAGATCCGTGGGAAATGATCCAGAGGAACGTCACCCTCGACGACCTGCGCGTCGGTGTTGTCGCCGGTTTCTACGTCAAGCGGGGGAACCCGCTGGTTTTTGTGGCGATCGACCCGGGCGGGGTGACCGTCGCCTGCCCGGCAAACAACCGGGCGCTGCCCGCCAAGGGCCAGGAGGTGGTGGTCAAGATCAAGAAGATCGACTCCGAGCGCAGGCGCATCTACGGGGTCTACGTCTCGGACGTGACCGCCATCTGATTCCATCGCGACTCACAAAGAAAGGAGTGAGTTTTTGCACTGTCCTCTGTGCGGCGGCAGCATGTCGCTACCCGAAACAAACCGCGTCGAGCGCGCTAAGTGCTCTGAGTGGAAAGCGATCGAAAAGAGCGTTTCCGTTGGCGACGAATACTCCGGCACGGTCACCGGCTACTACCACCTGGACAGCGATGCCCCGATGATGTTTGTTCTCGTCGAGGCGGGGCCGCTGTTATTCGCCCTGGCGGCGAGGGTTAGACCTCCTCTCCCGAAGCTGGGCGAGGAGGTATCCGTCAGGATCATCAGGATCAATCAGGAGAGAAAACAAATCTTCGGGCGCTACCTGGGGTTAGCCAAGCCCTGGAGCGAGCTTACAGAAAACCTTGCCGTGGGCGACGTCATCGGCGGGGTGGTGATCGGCCACCACCGAAACCTCACGTTCGTCAGGGCCATGCCCGAGGGCTACGTGGTGGCCGTTCCGTGCAACGGCGGGACGATGCCGGCCCGGGGCAGGTACATGGCGGTCAGCGTCAAGAGGGTTGACCGTGAAAGAAGGCGCGTTTTCGGCGCTTTCTGGTCGCCCCGGGCAACGGAAAAAAACAAAGAAAAAAATAATACCGTAGGAGGTGAAAAAATCGATGATTAAGGCCAAATGCCCTTTCTGTAATGAAAATGTGAGCAATCTGCCCGTGTTCTACCTGTGCGAGGGCTGTGGAAAAACGAAGATTGGCAAGCTATTCTGCGGTAAGCCGATAACCCCGGATATAGTCGAGGAGCTGCTGACCAACGGGCGCACCGGCATCCTGGACGGGTTCGTCAGCAAAGCCTGTAAGCGGTACAAGGCAATACTGGCCTTAAAGGACGGCAAATTGAAACTGGAGTATCTGTCTCCGGTACAGAAAGAATTTCGCATCCGCGTGGAGTCGGGTTCGTTCGGCGTCGCGTTGGTGTCGGTCGAGAACTGTTTCAGTGAGTTTGTCGACTACGGCGATGTGCCGCCCCGCATGGCCGAGATGCTGGGGGTTCAAACCGCGGTAAACTTTATATGGTATCAGGTTTCCAACGTGGCAAAGACATCCCTGCATATCTCGCTGAGCGACGATTGCGGCCGCCTTTACCTGTCGGGAGCGAGAGAGCCTAGCCGGAAGGACCACAAAAGAGCCTTGGGGTGCCTCAAGGATTCCCTGAAGCGTTTCGACGCCTTCAGTCTGGAGGTATACCGCGATTCAGCGAGACGCTCCGAGCTTGAAAAGCATTATCGGAACCGGGAGTTTCCACGGGGGATATTTCCGTGGGTCGAGCCAAAAATCAGGCTGGCCGAAAACGAGGTCTTTGTAACGCTTCCCGATTCTCCGGACGTGCTTTGCCAGTTTAAAGCGTCCTTCAACGACTGCCGGAAAGTGGGTAATTGCGAGTTTTCGATTCCCATAAACAAAAAGAATACTCTCCACGCCTGGCTCTACAAGGTCCGGGGCGAACTAAAGGCCGAAAGGAGTGGTTACGTTGTATCTTATTGAGATACTCCTCAACTGGGCCATTCTTTTCGTGATCTGCGGGGCCGACTCCAGCGCCGTCCTTCCGTCCGCGCTGATCATGGCCGCCTTCGTGGGGGCCGGTTTCACCCCCATCGGCGAATACTTCTTCCGTTTAGCCGCTGGCGGCCGCCCGATGACCAAAGACGAGAAGGCCCGTATAGCGCCCGTTGTCGAATCGGTTCTCGGCAAGCTGAATCTCAACTGGGTTCCCGAGTTCTGGGCGAGCGACCACCCGTACCCCAACGGCCTGGCCACCGGCCGGCGCACGATAGTCCTCACCAGGCCGCTTGTGAACGACGCTTCTCCCGACGAGCTGGCGGGGGTGATAGCCCACGAGATCGGCCACATCCGAAACGGGGACACCAGGTGGAAGGTGGCGGCTTACATGGCCAATGCCGTGGGTCTGGTTTCCGCCTGGCTGCTCACCGCGGCCGTGGCCGTGGCCGGGTTCTTCGCTTCCCTGGCCGGTTTCGAGGCCCTCGAAGGCACCAGCCGGGGTAGCGGCTTAAGTTTCATGTTCATCGTCGGGTTCTTCGCTATGCTTGCGGTGTGGTTTCTGCGGGCGCTCATAAGTTTCCTGAAGTGGCTTTCCCGGCTGGGGATGCTGGCCGCCGATCGGGGGAACGAGTTTCGCGCCGACCGGTTCGCCGCCGAGTCGGGGTACGGGGCTGGCCTGGTTTCGTTCCTGTCCCGCACCGCCCAGCCGGCGCATGAAGGTTTCTGGTCGAACGTCTACGCCACCCACCCGCCCGCGGCGCAGCGGATAGAGAAAATCAAGCAGATCGTCGAAGGGAGGTAATCCGTCTGAGCAAGTTCGTGATCCGCGACGACGACGCGCAGGTGCTGTTCCGTCCGCGCCCGCAGCTGACCCAGCGCGAGGCGGAACGCGGGATGGCCCTTTTGGGGGAGAGGGACTATCGCCTGCTTTCTTTTCTCCGCCGACACCGTTTTATGACCAGGTATCAAGCCGAGAGGCTGTTTTTTGATTCCCCGGTGCAGAGCAAGCGGAGGTTGAAATTCCTGGACAAGATCAGGGCGATAAACCGCCTGGCGGTGAAGTGTTCCACTTATTTCCCGCCCGTTTACATGCTGGATATTACTGGTGCCCGTTTGGTTGGCCTGAGAAACTGTTGGGCGGACGTGCAGGACGTAAACGCGATCTGCAAATACCTCCAGCTGACGGAAATCTACATCATGCTCTCTCCGGGAATAGTATCCTATCGCGTCCGGCCGAGGTTTAACACCCATAAGGGATTTTATATGCCGATGGCCGAGTTCGATTACGCCGGGGTGGGAGGCCGCGAAAGGAAGCTGATAGTCGATATTCTAAGACCCGGCGATGACGACCTGGACCGCAAGCTCGGCCACCTCTGCGCCCTGCTCGACGAACCTTCGTCGCACTTCGAGGAGTTCCCCGCGTTCGTTTTGAACTGCTGCGACGAGCGCCAGATCAGGGTTGCTGCGCGGTGTCTCTACGAACACGCCAGGAAGGTCGCCTTCACCACCGACGACCTCCTCTATGAGGGAGACTTGAATAAAGCCTTTCTCATGTGGAACGGGGGGAACATCGAGCCGATACCAGACCAGGAATTCTTCCTTCCCAAGAAAAATTCCACGAATAGGGTATTGACAGATTCCTAGTCTTTGGTAAAATGTATGTGACGGTTTTTGCCGTCGCCCTGCTGGACCGCACGGTCTGTAACCTTCTCACAGGCTTTAAGCCTGTAAAACAAGCAGCCCGCGAGACGGGACGCGAGAACCTTCGACTCCAAAGGTCTTAGTTTGTCTTTCTACAACCTAACGACCTTAACCCATTAAAACCTCCGATTCGCCTCGGAGGTTTTTGTCTTTTTCCAGGTTTTTTCTGAGTCGAACATATGTTCCTGGCGCAAGCCGGGAAACCAAGCGGCCGGAAAATCCAGCCGTAAGAAACAGCGGGGCTTCGACGAGAACGATAGTCCCAGAACCAAGCGGCCTGCGGGACGGGCCGTGAGAAACAATTTTTTCCTGGTGGTCGGCGCAGGTTCGACTCCTGCACCCCGAATAGGGTGGGCTTGAAACCGGACTGTGAAACGGCGTGTTGGTCACACGAAACGCCACAGCGAGGCGATGCCTGCCGGGGATCCTGAGCAGGTTCTGCGATGGGGGCCACCATCGCGCCACCAGGGAATTTCCCCCTACGGGGACAAATCAAAACAGCCGCACCCGGGCGGCTGCGCCTTCTCAATAATTTTTAGGGAGGTGAAAGCAGCCATCGCCGGGAGGCGGCTGCATCAAATGTCAAAAAGTTTCTTTGTAGACGGGGTTGAGATCGTCAACACCACCCCGCACCTCATCAACTTCCTGGATTCTTCTGGGGATGTCCTGGTAATTCCATGCTCGGGCGTCGTCATAAACGCTCGGGCGGTGGAATCTGACGCAGGAGAAAGGGGATTGGCCAAGCTGGTGAAAACCAGCTTCATTGCCGATCCCGAGTCGGAAAAAGCCCTTTCTCTTTTAGAGGCGGAGCACCCGGGGGCCATAATCGTCGGCAGCATCATCGCTGCCCAGGCGTTCCCCGGGCGGGTATTCGCTATGACCCCCGCGCCGGGGTTTGAGCGGGTCCCCCCGCAAGAAAAGAGAATGAACCCCCGGAAGTTCACCACCTTCTAGGGGGGCAAAATTCACGGTGGCATGGCATTTTGGGCACCGCACACGAGAGCCTTTCTGCGGCCGGGGTGCGCAACCGCAGGACGCCGAAAGCCGGGCAACGAACCAGTTGTCGACCCGGATGCGTGTGGCACATCAACTGGCGGCGAAAGGACGGCAACCCACCCGCCGGGGACCGTCTCCGTTTGGAACAACGATGGGCGCAGACACCGCGCGTGAGAGAGGCCGAGGCCCAGCCGGGGGTGTGCAGGCTGGGCTACCTTCCACCGAACCCTCAAAAACTTTAAGCGGGCGGGATTGAAACCCCGTCCGCTCGGTTTTTAATCTTGGGTGGCCGCCAGGAGCCTCACCGACCAGGGGTTTTCTCCTTAAAGGAGGTGAGGCGGGATATGGCGCCAACGAAAGATTTTCAAGTCGCAAGACTTGTGATCCAGGTTGTTACCGCCATTCTTCTTATGGTGGAAGTCGTCATCGCCATTGTAGCTCTCGGTAAATAGTAGTAGACCAGGCAAACGCCTGGCCTGCTACCTGATTTACTTAAAGCCCCTGGTCGATGAGGCACTCCCCCCTGGTAGCTATCCACTCATATTATAACCGAACGCAAAAAAATTTCAACTGAAAGGAGGGCAGATTTGTCTTTCTGCAGTAAACGGGCCTGACCCCCAAAACACTACGAGCAGCTTTCGGCTGCTCGAATTTTTTTCAAAAAGGAGTGGTTCCTTGATGGACTTCGTTGAAAAACGGATCAGAGAGGAAAAAGAAAAAGAAACAAAAAGAATAGACCAGGCTCTTGCCAGGACCCCAAGGGAGTATCATGAGTTCATCCTGTTGTTAAAAGAAAACAAGAAGTTGTTTTCTTTTGAAGCAAAACTAAACGATGAGCTAAAGGATCTCGGGGCGTGGGCAAACAAAGAAGGAACCTTCCTCACTCTACAGCAGCCCTATATGTCCACCGCCGGGCGCACCCTGTGGTGGATGAAGGAGCACCAGAAAGAGGACGGCTCCTTCTATAAATTCGAAATTACGTCCAACCTGGACGACCTCTGCCGGATCATCGCGGAGAAGGGCAGCGCTCCTGCCCAGTTCCCGCTGGTGGTGAGGGTCAATTCCGAGAAGTTCGGCGTCCTGGAGGATGTTTCGGCCATCTTCTGGGGCGGTTCTGGGGCGAACAAAACCAACCCCGTCGAGAACGCCTACACCAGCGCCCTCGGCAGGATTTACGGCAGAGTGGGCATCGGGTTGCTCGGCACCGGCGTCGCCAGCGCCGAGGAAGTCGAAAACGCTCTCCGGCAGCAGGGCCTTCTGGCAGGTTCCGAGCCGGCATCCAATGCGCTCCCTAAAGCGGTCGGGGGAGAAGATGCCCCGCTAGATCGGTCGGAAGGGGGCAAGGTGCTGCAAATGCCGCAGCGCGACACCTTCACGGTGATCGGCGAAACGCGCCTGGTCAAACCTTACCGCATGGCAAGGGCAGTCAATTCCGCGGGCGAAGAAGTCGCGATCGCCGTGAACGTGAATAAAGGAGAGTTCTCCAAAGGCAGCGTCATCACCGGCACCTACCAGGTGAGCGAACCGCCGCGGGGCGACCAACCCGCCAGGCTGATAGTCGTCCCGACCAGCATCGAGAACCCAAAAGAAAAGGCTGTCGAAGAAGCACCGGCTACGGATGCGTCAGCTGAAGCACCGGCTGCTGCTGAAAAACCCTCGGCGGACGCTGAAATAACGGTCGTCATCACCAGCGACCCCAAAATCAGCGGCAAGTACCGTACCGCCTACGGCCGGACCGAGGACGGCCAGACCGTGAAGATAGTAGCGCTCGCTGACGCCCAGGAGTTCAAAAACGGTGACCGGCTTACGGCTCCATACGAATCCAAGAACGGCAAAACATTCCTGAATCTGCCCGTTCCGAAGAAGGCCGCCGAGAGCGGTGAGGCCCAAAATGCCAAAGCTGCCGAGGAAGCGCCGCTAGCCGCGTACACTCCAACTGCGGACACACCGGCTGAAGAAGCTGCGGATGCACCGGTTGAAGCCTCTCCTGCCGAAGAAACTTCGGGCAAGCCATCAGCGGACGCTGAGAAAAAGTCCGAACCGGCCAGGACACGCCGCGAGCTCGTCCTGACCGCTGCCTCTGACGCGAAAATCCGCCAGATGGAGCCAAATCCTCCGGCGTGCTACTTCGATGCCCGGGAGGGCGACCACGAAGGCGTCTGCCTCGTGTATATGGAACCCGGGGCCGCCGAGGTTTTCGGCCACCTCAAGACCGTGCAGCCGGGCGACCGGGTGAAGGGCATCTTCGAGGAAGTCGTCGGGATCAAAGGTTACAACTGGAATGTCGTGGAGTTCCACGGCATTACCAGGGGATAAAATTCAACGAACGTCCTGTTCGTAAGGGGAGATCGAAACCGTGCGTTTTGGTCTCCCTTTTTTTGCTTTAAAAAACCTCTAACGGGAGGTGCGGGCAATGCCCGAACTCGTAAAAATACTGAGCGGCAACAGCATTAAGAAGGCAGACGAGGATTTCGCGAGCGGCAAGGTGACCGGTGTGGGAATAAACGCCGACCCCATGTACTACGTCATCGAGTACGTGAGCAGCTCGGGCGAAAACCGGCTCCTGAAGTATATCCCCGGGGAAATCCCCCGCGTGGAGCACTTCTGCGAGGCGCTGAAAAACCCGTCCACGACCTGCCGCCATCTGGCCTACGGCTACATGGTGGAGAAACACCTGGAGGGTAAGCCCCCGAATCAGGTCATCTCGGTCGCCCAGGAGCCTTCTGGTCTGACCTACACCCAGGATATATCTCCGCGGACCATCCGGCGACCTGGCGACTTCAAGAAGGCCGTGTTCGCCGGGGCCAAAAGCGAACCGAAAGAACCCGAGAAACCCGTGAAGCCCGAGAAACCCGTGAAACCCGCAATGCTGTATTTCGACTTCACCGACCCCGACATCTTCGATGTCTACGAATACTTAAAGCGCGAGGGTATACCCGGGGAAATCATCTCGAAGGTGCTGGCCAACCGGAGAAAGGACTGTCCTCCGAAGCCCGAGCGGCTCTACCGCGGCCGCCAGACCGTCCAGTTCGGCCTGGTGGCGGCGCTGCTCCAGAAGAACATCGTTTTCTGGGGGCACAAGAGCACTGGTAAAGATACCCTCGTGAGCACTCTCTGCTGGTGTCTCGGGGCCGTTCCGCTGATGATCTCCGGCTACTCGGAGATCGCGGGCAAGGACGACCTTTTGTACTCCAGGGAGGCCGAGGGGAAGGGCGACGGGTCCTTCAAGACCTACCGGGAACTGGGCGTTCTGCCCCGGGCGATGATGGAGGGAAGAATTCTCGTCATCAACGAGGCCGCCGCCATCAAGCCGGAGGTGCTGGTCAGCATAAACCCGGCCACCGACAGCCGGCGCTCCATCTACATCCCGGGGCACGGGACGATAAAAGCCAGAGACGGGTTCATGGTGATCTACCTGACCAACACCGGGTACGAGGGCCTTTTTGGGACCAACGAGTCCACCTTCGACCGCACGGTGGCCTGGGAGACCACCTACGACCCCGAAGCGTTAAAAGAAATTCTCGACGAGATGCTCCCCGAGGACAAGGTTCTCGTGAAACAGTTATGCAAGGTGTTCGGCGACCTCATGGAAGCGGTCGGGAACCGGCGGCTCGACAGTTCCCGGGGGATTTCCTTCCGCGGCATCATCGACGCCGTAGACCTGTATATAATGAGCGGCGGTGCGATCCCAATCGAGGTTTGCCTCCGCGCCGGGATTTCCAACAAAATCCTGGAGTCGAAGGAGCTTTCCGAGGACCGAAAGACCATCGACGACTTGATCGACGGGGTCTTTAAGGAAAAGGGCGGTGATTGATGGTGAGGGACATATTCTCCGCCGAAACCGTCCGCTTGAGGCTCCAGCGGCTGGCCCAGATCATCACCCGTTCCAACTGCGTGGTGAAGATCGCGTCAGACGGGGCGGCGCACACCGACGGCAAAACCATCTCCATCGACCCCAGGCTCGCCGGGAACGACTCTCCCGCGAAAATCTGGGTGAGGCTGCTGGCCCTCCTGCACCACGAGGTCTACCACTGCCTCTGGTCGGATTTCAGGGCCAGAGAGAAGATGATCAAGTCCCTGCCGCCGGGCCTTCAAAGCCTTGGGGCGATTGTCAGCAACATCCTGGAGGACGGTAGAATCGAGCTTCTGGGGACTCTCGACCGCCCTGGCACCAGGAAGTGGATAGGGTTCGTCAACGAGGAGAACTGGCAGCGGCAGGAGGCCAGCGGCGACATAAAAAAAGACCTGCTGGCGTCCCTAATCTCCAGGGCCACGCTCGGGAAAGACATAAAGGGCTTAAAGCCGGAGCACGCTGAGATTTTAGACGGCGTGCAGGAACTCCTCGACCGGGGGGTAACTTCCGGGTCCTGCAGGGAGTGCATGGAGTGCGCTGCGGAAATTACGCGCGTAATCTCCAAGCACCTCATAGACCCGAAGGATATTGATTTCGGCAAGCCCGACTTCCCCAAAACCGAGGGGAAGGATGCTCCCGGGGAGCTTGCGGAGCAGGCCCG
This sequence comes from Peptococcaceae bacterium, assembly GCA_024655825.1. Classification (NCBI taxonomy): domain Bacteria; kingdom Bacillati; phylum Bacillota; class Clostridia; order Eubacteriales; family Peptococcaceae; species Peptococcaceae bacterium. The sequence continues at coordinate 52,876 of JANLFJ010000014.1, forward strand.
GGAACTCAGGGCGAAGAAGCCCGAGAAAAAAGGCTCGGGAGATAAGAAACAGGCTGAATCCACCGTTGAGCGCACGAAGAAATCTTCCGACGAGAAAAAGGACGGCTCAGCGGAGGATAAACGGGCGGACGGGGATGACGATTCCGATGGTTCCTCTCCGGGAGATTCCGAGGGGGACGCTGACGAATCTTCGGGCATCTCCGGCGATCCTTCGGATGATGACGGGGACGGCTTCGGCGATTCCGACGACTCCTCTGCAGGTGATGAAGGGAGTACCGGCTTCGGCGAACCCCCGAGAGCCGAAAAAGGCCCCGGGTCGGACAAAGATAAACCCGATTCGGCCGCCTGTTCTCCCGACACCCTGACCGAAGAAGAAATGACGGAGCTGCTGGCGGGCGCGGAGAAAGAAATCTCCGGGCTGCTGGCGCTTGAGAAAGACAAAAACAAATACGAGGAAATCCCGCTGGGGGATGTAAACCTCGGGATAAGGCTCGTAGAAACCCCTGGCAAATCTATGCCAAGCAAGTATCAGAGCGAAATCCAGGCTAAAATCATGCCCCTCGCGCGAAGGCTGGCCAGACTATTAAAACCCCTGTTCACCCCGCGGCGCGAGGATACGATGTCGGGTTTGCGGCGCGGTTCGCTCGACCCGTCGGAGGTCTGGCGGCTGCCCAAACTCGGTGACGACGCGGTGTTCGAGCGGAGAAACCAGCCTTCGCACAGGCTGGACGTGGCGGTGTTCTTCCTCATCGACCAGAGTGGGTCGATGAGTCATGTGGGAAAATATCTCCACGCTCAAAAAGCCACCGCCATACTCGCAGAAGCGTTCTCGCTGCTCAGGGTGCCGTTCGCGGCGGTTTCCTTCTCCGCCTTGTTGTACGGCCCGCAAGTCTCCCACCGCCGCATTGTCGACTGGGGCAGCAGCGACTTCAGCCGCATCCCATCGATCTTTCCCGACGGGGACAACCGCGACGGGTACAGCATAAGGGTCGCAGCCAATGAACTCCTCCGCCGAAGGGAAAAAGTCCGCATCCTTTTCGTGCTGAGCGACGGCTATCCGGCCCACGCCTACGACAGCTATAAGCACAGTCGCGGTGTCAACGACACCCGCCCGGCGGTCAAGGAGGCGACCAAACGCGGGCTGATCGTCCAGGGCGTGCTGGTGAGCAAGGATGGTTCCGACCAGGAGGCGGCCATGTTCATCTACCCGAACCTCCTGATAGTGGAGGATTTCGACCGCCTGCCCGACCAGATCGCGTACAAAATGCGCCAGCTGCTGTCGCGTTTCAAGTGAGAGGGGGGATGACGATGCCGCCAAGGAGAAACGGATGGTACGAAGTGGACCGGAACTCCCGCTGTCCCTGCTGCGGGCAGGATCACTGGTGCGGGTACAACGAGCGCGGCGTGGTCTGTATGCGGACGGAGAACGGCAAACCCACCTCAAACGGCGGTTGGTTCACGTCCTGGGCCTCGCTTCAGGTGGTTCCGCCAATTCAAACAGCGCCCGCTGACAGCGAAACCTTTCCCCAGACCGTGGGCCTGGCCAGACCGGAGAGGCTCAACCGGGTGTACTCGACCTGGTTGAAACTTCTCCCCTGGAAGCACCAGGAGCACATGCTGGGGAGGGGCATGGGTCAGGAGGACCAGGAGCGGCGCGGATACCGGTCTTACTTGCTCGACCCGCTGGGAGCCTGCGAGCTGGTGCGGGAACTGGTCGCCAGGGTGGGGGAGCCGGAGGGGGTGCCCGGGTTCTACCCCGTGAAAAGGGGCTGGTCGTTCTACGCTCCCCGGGGCATCCTGATACCCGTTAAAGACCGGGAGGGCAGGATCGTCGCCTTAAAGGTCAGAAGGGACGACCCGAACGCCCGCGGGCGCTACCAGTTGGTCTCCAGCGTCCGAAGGCGTGGCGGCGCATCGCCAGGACTGCCAGCGCACTGGGCTTTCCCGAAAACCCTGAAACGGCAGGACATCCTCGGCATAACCGAGGGCGAAATCAAGGCCGACATCGCCGCCGACCGGCTGGGGATCGTGTTCGTGTCGGCTCCCGGGGTCTCGAACTGGCGGTCGATCCTTCCCGTCCCGACCGAGAAGGTCGTGATCTTCTACGACCAGGACGAGAAGGCGGGGGTGCGCCGCATCGTCGAGCGGCACAAGAAGATGCTCGCCGACGAGCTTAAAAGAAGCGGCGTCAAGGTCTGCCTGGCCGAGTGGAACCCCAGCTACAAGGGCATCGACGACGCCCTGGTAGCCGGAGAAAAAATAAAGCTGATTCCAGCTTAACTTAAAAAGGGGAGGTGAATCCCCCTACCAGCAGGCGGGGGGAGAACCCTCCCGCCCCTGGCAAGGGGAGCCTAAATGTCTGAAACAATTTCCGCCGGGTTATCCGCCCGGGAGATCGTCGAGAAGGTTCTGGAGAACGAGGGCAAGGGGGTATCCTTCTCCCGACTCACCCTGGCCGACTGCCTGCACGCTTTCCGCGAGAGGTACGTGCTGGAACGGCCGGAGGAGGAGACCGAGGCCGCCCAGTTCGGGGGGTTCGTCCACGAGCTGGCCGAGCGGAGCATCATGGAGGAGATCGACCCGTCGAGGTTCGCCGACGCGATCGCGGAGAAGTACCCGCTGGTGCCGGGATACCGCATCGGCGAGGCGGTCTACATGGCCCGAAACGCCCTGGCCAGGGTGGAAAAGCGCTTCGAGGTTGAGGTCGAAAAGACCTTCGTGAGGGAACTTCTCGAAATCGACGGCCACGTTGTCCGTATGAACGGGCGCGTAGACCGTCTGGAGATGAACCCCTTCGACCCGAAGGTGGTTGACCTAAAGACCGGGGTCTACTTCAACCCCGCCAGGACTCACCAGCTGCCGCTTTACTTCTGGGGCCTGGGGCTTGACGAGGGGACAGGCGTGCTGCACTTCCTGCGGTTCGACGAGTGGGCGGAGACGCCCATCGATCGCGGCCGCATCGAGGCGGCCCTGGAGTGGGCGCGAAAGCAGGTCAAAAGGATTTACGACGCCGCCCTAAAAAATGAGTGGCCGGCGGCGGAGTGCGAACACTGCAAATACTGCGGGTTCCGCGACACCTGCCCCATCGAGGGCAAGCGCTGCCCGCGCTCCCTCAAAGAAGCGACCCGGCTGGCCAGCGAAGCCTTCCAGATGAAAGAGCGGGTTTCCGAGCTTGAGATGCTATTAAGGGCCTACGTCGAAGCGACCGGCGCTCCGGTGCCGATCGAGGCGGAAGGCGGGGAGGGGAAGGTGTACGACTTTTCCCCGTCCAACGAGTACGAGTTCGACGTGGCCAGGGTCCTGGACTTCTGCATCGAGAACGGCCTTCCGCTGGCGGAAGTGCTTTCGATCAACTACCGGGGAGTGAAGAAACACCTTTCCCGCGGCCTTGACGCCGTGGTGAAGGTCAAGCCTTCGACCCCCCGTTTCGGGGTGAAGTCGAAGTTCTCCCGGAACGGGAAAGGCTGACTTTTAAAACGCCCAGCCTGGTCTGGGCGTTCCCTGACCGCCTGATTGGTCGGGCGGTGAGGAAACGTCCAATTCCAGGGTTCCTGGTAAATAAATTCATTAAACGCGCCAGGAGCGCGAACCAAGCCGACTCAAAAACAGGAGGTGAAAAACGGGAGCGAAAGCTCCGCACGCCTTCGGGCGAACCAAACGTCTCGCTTGGACGGGACGCGAAAAAAGGAGGTCTGAAAAATGGCTGGTGGAATCGATTTCACCGCTCTGCTCGCCGAGCCGTCCACCCTGGGCGCTCTCGTTTGGTTCAACGCCGACGAGCACAAGCGCTACCACCGGGAGGACATCCGGCGGGCGCTCGAAAAGCACGGCTTCTCCGTCGACTTATATCTCCCTCCGCCGCCGAGCAGGGTGGACATCTTCAAAACCGCCTGCTCCAGCGTGGAGAGGAAGAAGCAGAAAGACGGGGGAGAGGACGGGGTGTACGTCGACATCCTGGTATCCGGCACCAGGAACGACGCCAAGGTCTGCGTTCGCCACATCACTCGTCGGGAAAGGGACGCGAAAAACGTGGAGCTCCGGCACCCGGAGATCGCCCGGGCGGTCTACGACAAGGACTATGGCAAGCTCACCTTCGAGGGGGAGAACGAGAGCCTGTCCGGCATCTGCGAAACCATCCGCAGGAACTTTTTAGAGTGGCAGGACACCTATTCCGTGGGCGTCGTGCGGGATATGTTCCGCACCATCGCCAAAAACGAGTGCCACGGGCAGAAGTTCCGCAAGAACGGCGGGTTCTTCGTCCCCCTGGGGAAGATGGAGGTGTGCGCCAGGCTGGAGGGCCTCATGCGCGACCTCGGCTGCGAACCAGACGTCCTGGAGGTCGCCAGCAAACCCAAAGCCCGCGCCTCTTTGAGAGAAAAGATGGCGGCGGCGCTTATGGAGGAGGCGGATGCCCTGGTTGCAGCTCTCGGGGACGCAAAGAACGTGGCCGAAGTCATGGCCCTCTCGTCGAGGGTGAACGCTCTCCGAGAAAGCGCCCGCATCAACGGCGAGGCGCTGCTCACCGAGTTTACCGAAGTCTTGGTGAGGGTAGAAAAAGTAGGCCAGTTGGTCAAGAAGAAACTGGCCGCATAAAACAAAACGCTTGAAAGGAGCGAAACGAATGACAGAAAAACAGACGGCGGAAAACAACGGCAAAAAGAAGGGTGGCCTTTACCTGAACGAGGTGATCCGCCTGGGGAACCTGACCAAAGACCCGGAGGTGAGGGTTTTCCCTGGCAAAGATGGCGGCGAACTCGTCAAGTGCACCTTCACCATCGCCACCAACATTCCTCACCCGACGAAGGACCTGGTTCTTTTCACCGACGTCGTGGCCTGGGGAAAGCTCGCCGAAACCTGCGGCAGTTTCTTGAAAAAAGGCCGCTTGGTACTCGTGGTGGGACAGGAAATTCCCGAATACTACGAGAAGGACGGCCAGAAGCGAGTCAAAAAGCACGTCCAGGCCGAGAAGGTACGCTTCGGCCCCAGCCCCAAGAAGGAAAACGGTTCTGCGCCTGATTCTTCGCCCGCTGAGGACGAAGGCCCGATCGACTGGGACCAGGTTCCTTTCTAGACGCTGAATACTTTGCAAAACGAGGAGGTCCCAAAGGGGATTTTAAGGCCCCGGGGATCTCCTTTGTTTTTGCAAAACTTTTAACTCCAAAGGAGGTAACGGATATGAAATTGGTGGCCATCGTCGGCATAGGCGGCCGGCTGGTGCCGGTCGAGCACAACCTGCCGGACGGCAGGGCCTACGCTAAATTGGCGCTCTACAAATCCTCCGGCATCAGGGCCATTCTCGTTGACCAGGATGGGGAACACCGGTCCGGGAGCTTCGTCTCCTGCGACTGTTCTGAGTGTCGGGTTGCCTTGAAGAAGGCGTTCCCTGCTCGCCGCGCCTCGTGAGGAGGGGGTTTAGATGGGCGCACAATCGCTGAAAATCTTCTCCCGGGTGGAAGTTTCCTTTACTGCCCAGGATGTCCTCCGCTTAAAGCCCGATATGTCGGAGGAGCAGGCGGCCCGTTTTCTGGAGGCCAACCGCACCTTCATCGAGAAGGAGATGGCGCAGGTCGGGGAGCTGGCCATACTGGGGTGTCTTGCCTACTCGAAACTTAAACAGGTAAGGAGGGGTTGAACAAATGTTAATATCCATAATACTTCACCTGCTTCCCTTCCTGATAATGCTGGGATTGTGCGCTGAATTCATCAGCAACTACCAGCCACAAGAGGAAACCGAAAAATAATCGAGGAGGTGAAGCCTCCCTCGGACGGCTGAGGGGGGCTAACCCCCGCCGTTCGCGGGGGGACTCCATGAAGCAGTTTTGCATGGATTACCTCCTGGTTCTGTGGGTGATCGTCCCTTACGCCATCGCTGCCTGTCTGCTGTTTCTCGGCCCTGGTTTAATCAGCGAGTCGAGGGAGAAGGCGGTGAGGCTTGAGAGGAGGATCGGCGCCCGCAGGGCCAGGCGTAAAAAAGCGGCCTGAATACGGCCATACGGGCACGGCCCGTAACTTAAAAAAGCCCCGTGATTAAGCACTCAAGACTCGAGAGGGGGATGATTCCATGATCTGCTTCGACATATGCAACACCGTCGCCAACGTCAACCCGCTGGTCAAAGCGCGGTTCGGCGGCGACAGGTATAGGATACTTCCGATTCCCGAGGATTTTTGGACATCAGCGGAAGGGTTGTCTATCTTCCGCGATGCCGAGCCTCTTGACCACGCGGCCCAGACCGTCAACCGGCTCGCGGCGGTGTACGGCGGCGTCACCTACGTCACCAGCCGGCCCAAGCGGTCGGAGCTGGTGACCCGCTCGTGGCTCAAGTGCCACGGGTTCCCGAAGGGAGAGGTGATCTTCTGCTCACGGGAGGAGAAAATTAGGGTCCTCCAGGAGAAGAAACCTTCTCTCATTGCGGAGGACGACCCCGTGGTGGTAAAGGGTTTGAAGTCTCTCGGCGTCCCGATCCTGGTCTACCAGTGGGAATACAACGAAGGCATCCGGGGAGATCGGATCATACCTGTCCGGAACTGGAAAAACTTCGGCTCGCTCGGGGGGGAAATTTATGGGGCGGTGTAAGCAGATTCTCCCCCTATTGCAAGAAGCGATTAGTAAAACTGGCGGGGTTGCCAAAAACATTGGCTCGGTTCTATTCGGCGAGCTATTTGCTCCAGAGATGCGTGTGTTCCTCATCGCCTTTGAGTTAGAAGGCAGACTCATTATAGAGGAATATATGGGTTCAAAAACGAGTGTCTTCTTTTTTGACGCTTTCGGTGCCAGGAGAGCGGTTATCGTCGTCCTGGACCCGGAGGCGTTCCTGGCAGAGGCCAAGGTATGGGGAAGGAGGGAAACATGCGAATAGCTGGCATATCGAAGGGAAGCATCGTTGACGGGCCTGGCATCAGGGCGGTCGTGTACTTCCAAGGGTGCAAGCACAAATGTCCTGGCTGCCACAACCCCGAGACTCATCCTATGGACGGCGGGGTGGAGATGATGGTTGACGAGATCGTTTCCTATCTCGACTTTTCCCACCTGCGGGGGGTGACTCTCTCCGGCGGTGATCCGTTCTTCCAGGCTGCCGAGGCGGCAACGCTGGCCAGGAAGATAAACAGTATGGGCTTCGACGTTGTAACCTATACGGGCTTCACCTGGGAGCAGCTCGTCAGAATCGCCGAAAGCGATCAGGGGTTTAAAGCTCTGATCGAAGCCAGCTGGCTTATTGTCGATGGCCCGTACATCGAGGCGCAGCGCCACTTGAACCTGGCGCACCGCGGTTCCAAAAACCAGCGGATAATCGACGTCAAGCGCTCCCTGGAAGCTAACGCTGCGGTTCTGTGGGAACCGCCAAGCTACGGCCCGCCACTGCCTACAAAGGCGATTACGGCCCTGGAGGAGGCTATGGGCAAAACCCTTGAAATGAGTACGGTTTAAAACCGAAAGACGGCCGCGCGGCAGGCCCCTAAAACAACACCAGGAGGTGGAAGGGATAGTGGGTCGGGCCGCGAGGCCCACTGTCCTGCAAAACGATAAGCTACCCTTTTTTTCTCGTAATGTTCCCATCCTCTTTTTTTTCCTCTAAAACTAGCCTGCCAAGCGAGATTAACACTCTCTGGAGTCCCCGTGGCATTTCATCAAAACTTACTTCCTTGTCTACGACTATTTTTTTGGGGTCTTGAATTGGCCTCGGCTCATCTATAATACCGAGGATGTAGTCTGCGCTTACGTTTAGCAATTTACAATACTCTACAAAGACATCAAAATCTATTGCTCTCTTTGCAGTTTCGTAGAGAGACATAACCGCCCGCTGTTTACCCAACAGCGAACCAACCTCATCCAGACTGAGGTTCTGCGCCACCCTCATACCGCGTAATCTGCGGCCCATCAATTTTCTCCTCTCCAGGCTCCTTTCTTTACGCTCTCCCATGTTGCACCTCCATCTGCGAAAACATTATGTAACTATCAGTTGTCAAAAAAGGAAAATACCTAAATTAAAATATTGACACTCCGGAAGCCTTAAGTATATTATATACGTAAAGACGTAATTACAAACACTTACATAACAAAAAATTTTAAGCATCAAAAATGTTCTATTGTGAGGACGCTCGAATGACCTTTTTGGAGGTTCTCGCACAACTCAAGCAAGCGAGAAGATCGGCCTGTCATTACAGGAAGCAAATTCTTGGCCGAACCGATCTGTTTCGCGAGAATAGGCGGATGTACTTTGAGGCCAGGCATTTGTCCTCCTTAGTCAACAATGCTCGTTATGCGGAGTCCCAGCTTAGTGTTGCAGGCGGGGAGCCCCTGCTCCCTGGATGGCTCGATGGGTTGACCTCCTTCGAAAAGATTGTATTCAATCGAGTGTACGATAAAGGGATGGGTTTTTTCAGCATCGCAAAGGATTTTGGTGTAACCGCGTGCGATGTAAAGAAAAGCTGGCACTCGGCACTCAGAAAGGTGCTTGCTGCCATCACTCCGCCTTCTAAGGCTAAATTAAACATAACTCTCAACCCTCGGTGCAAGCCAGCGGTTCCGGGAAAGGGCGACTGGTATGTCGTCCAGGTGCTAACGGGCAGGGAAGAAGAAGTTGCTCACTACATACGCCAGGAGTTGCCCGATTTCCTCACCGGGGCGATAGCCGCGACCGCCAGAGTGGTAACGATGTCCAAAGACGGTTTCAAGGAGAGCTACGAAACCGCCATCAAAGGTTACATATTCGTCCAGGCTTACTCCATGACCCCCGAAATATACCACTGGCTCAAGGGCCGCCCGGGGGTAATTGGCGTATTGAGCATGAAACCATTGTCCAGGAAGGAGGTTAAAAACCTCCTTCGCCTTTGTAACATAAAGCCCCAGGCACGAGTCAAATGTTCAGACCGAATCCGCGCGTTCCTTGAGGAGAAGCGTGCGCCCGTCGTCGAGGTCATCACAAGGGGGCAGCGCTTCTTCCAGTTCCCTTTGGACCTACTACGCGTGAAGGGAGGCCCAAAAGAAAATCGGGCTGGACCTGCGCCGCCTCTCATAGAAGGAGTTGTTGCGTTTGCTATTACATAGCCTTTTCGGGGGCCAAAGGTAACGTGGAACGCGGGCGCGATACAAGAAAAGATTAAGTTGTAAAACCCAAGATGCGCAAGGCGCTGGAAATCTCAACAGGGGCGCTACGCGCTGGGAGACAAACAAATAGGAAACCTGGGGGGTGGGCGTAGCCCAACCTTTTTTTACGTGTTGATAATCATTTTAAACCCTTTTTAGCGTATCCGGCAAATTAAAAGTTACGCGCGTAACCCAAATTAAAGAAAGAGAGGTGGCAGTAGGTGGAGATCAACGGGCAAGTGACCAAAATAATCTACTCCGGCGACAACTTCATGGTCGCCAACTTCAAGACTCGCGGCGAAACAATCAGGATAACCGGCCCAATGTTCGGCATAAGCGAAAAAGAGGAGATAACCGTCCGCGGTCAGTGGGTCGTTCACCCCATCTACGGCCGCCAGTTCAAGGTGGAGACCTGGGAGAAGGTCATCCCCACCCAGCGCACGGAGGTAATCCGATACCTGGGGAACCTCGTGGGCAAAGTGACCGCCCAAAACATCGTCGACTGCCTCGGGGAAAACTGCATCTCCACCATACTGGAGCAGGGGCCTGGCTGCCTGCTCCCCATTTCTGGGATAGCCGAAAAGCGGGCGCAGAGAATCTGCCGTAAGATAAACGACAACTTCGAGTCCTACCGAGTGGTGGCCAGGCTTTTGACCTACGGCCTCACCGCGCATACGGCGATGAAGGCTTACCGTCACTTCGGCCCCAACGCCGCCAACCTGATAGGGTTCAACCCTTACCTGCTGACCGAGCTTTCGATGGTCGGGTTCGAGGCGGCGGACAAAATCGCCATAAAAATCGGTATCGAGAAAGACTCTCCTTTTAGGATCAAGGCCGCGATATGCTACGTCTTGAGCGAGGCGATGGCAGGCGGCCACTGTTTTTTGTTTGAGGGGGAGCTGGCAAAGAAGGTAGTCGCCCTGCTGAAGTGCGACGTAGACGATGACGTGGTAAAGAAGCTCATCCCCGAGACCGAGGGAATAACCGTCGAGGCCGGCGCTGTGTATTTCAAAACCGTCTACCACGCCGAGCGCAACCTGGCGGATTGCATCAGACGCCTGGCCATTAAGAGGAAAGCTCCTGACGTTTCTCGACTAATCAAGGAGTACGAGAGCAGAACGGGTATGACGCTGGCCGCCGAGCAGAGGCAGGCCGTGCGGGAGATCGTGGGCAACGACCTTCTGCTCCTGGTGGGCGGGCCGGGCACCGGCAAGACCGAGACCCTGCGGGCGATATATCACGTCTTTTCCCGACTTCACCCTGGCGGCAGGATAGGGGCTGCCGCCCTGTCGGGGAGAGCGGCCGGGCGTATCCGGGAGGCGACCGGGATAAACGCGGTCACGCTTCACTCCCTGCTGGGTATGAAACCGGACGGGCCGCCCGAGTACAGCTCCATAAACCCGTTGCCCCACGACCTGCTGATCGTGGACGAGGCATCCATGATCGACCTGAACCTGGCGTACAACTTCTTCACCGCCGTCAAGAAGGGGGCCAAGGTGCTCCTAGTAGGAGATAATAACCAGCTTCCCAGCGTGGGGCCGGGCAGAATCCTGGCCGACCTGATCAGCGCCGGGCTGCCCAGGGTGGAGTTGAAGTACAACTTCCGCCAGGCTGAAGGTTCATCCATAGTGTCCAACGCTCACCTGGTGGTAAACGGCAGAATGCCGGAGTTCAACAACCGCGACTGCGTTTTCCTCCACCGCGACTCGTACCAGGAGGCGGCCGCGACCGCCGTCGAGGTCGTGAGAAAGCTGATCGAGCGCGGGTATGACCGGGATGACATTCAGGTTATATCGCCGGGCAAGAAGCACGAGTCCGGCACCAGGAACCTCAACCTCCTCCTCCAGGATGCCTTAAACAGGGACGGTCGAGTCATCGAGGGCACGAAGTTCAGGATAGGCGACCGGGTGATCCAGACGAAGAACAACTACGCCAAGGGGGTCGCCAACGGCGACGTGGGGGTCATCGTCGGGGAGGAGGACGGGGAGGTAACGGTCAAATACTTCGACCGCGAGGTAATTTACGACCAGGACGAGCTGGACGAGGTGGCCCTGGGATACGCCATAACCGCGCACAAGAGCCAGGGTTCCGAATACAAGGCGGTGGTCATGGTTTTGACCGCCCAGCACTACGTCCTGCTGGCCAGAAACCTCCTCTATACCGCGATGACCAGGCCGAAGGAGAAGCTCGTGGTCATCGGGACCAAAAAGGCCCTGGGTATTGCCGTTAGGAACAACCGGCCGGTCATGCGCAACACCAGGTTGCAGGAACGGCTGCTCGGCATATCGTTTCTGTCCAGGCCCAGGACGAAAGAGATGCAAGACCTCAGCGCCCTGCTGCTGTAAGACTAACAGCGGGCGAACAAAAACCTGACCGGGAACACCCGGTTTTTTCTTTGGAAAAAGGGGGCGTTATGAGCAACGTCTTGATGCTTCAGAAACCCGTGCGTCTGAACGGGCGGAGAGAGATAGCCGAAGTAAAGTCAATCGCGTGCGAAAGGTGCGGCCGCCCGGCGTTTGGCGACCCTCACCACATCAAGTCCAGGGGAGCCGGAGGCGGTAACAACCGGGAAAACCAAATCCAACTTTGCGGCGACTGCCACCGCGACGCCCAGGAGTACAAGATTCCTCAGCACGAGCTGGTCGTCCTGGTCGCCCAGAGGGAACAAAAGACCATAGGCCAGGTTTACGGGGCCATCGGCCTTTCAATTCCGCCCGAACACGAAATGGAAAAAGACGTGATTCCCGGCCCTAAAGACCCATTCGACCTGATGAGCCTGGATGAGCTGCTGCAGGTCGTCATAGACCACAAGCAGAAAACCGACGAGTGTCAGTTCCTCCAGGGCAAAGCCTTGAAACACGCCATGTCGAGAGGGGTTAAGGCGGGCTACCTGGCATCCCAGACCAACATAAGTACATCCCAGATAAGGGTCCTGGTCAAAGTCTACGAAGCCTTCCCCGACGAAGGTTCGCGGGTGGCGGAACTTAGCTGGTCGCACCACAAGATCGCCGCCTACACCTCCGACCCGGCTCGCTGGATCGAAACGGCCGCCGATCAGGGAATGAGCACCCGGCAGCTGCGGAAGGCGGTAATCGACGAAGAAGGCTCCGAAGAACACAAGAAAGAGGCCCTGAAGGAAAAAGAAAGAGAAATAGAACGGGCGAAATCCGTCCTCAAGGAAGTCAGACTGGTAATCGCCCGCGGAGGCGTAGCGGCTCGGTGGCTGAATTCAGAGCTGCGGAAAATCATCGACGCATCAGCTGCATAAAGGGGGGGTTAAGCTGAACGTAATGGTTTCAAACCACGCGATAACCCAGTATGCGAAAAAGATGTTCCTGGGCAAAGAAGTGTCCAGGGAGACCATCCGCCAGATTTTAGCCGAGATCGTCGTTAAGGGCCAGCGCGTTTGCCAGCGGCCTTCCCGTGACGGTTGTTCAAATTTTGAGGTAAAATATAAGGGGTTGTCGGTAAATGCTTCTTTCGAGCCGGATAGGGTTATAGTTGTCACCTTCCTCGGGGATCGGACCTACCGGGGATGGGCAAGGGAGAAGGAGATCAAGCCCAGGTACCCGAAAAGCATCAGAATTTCCGAGCATAACCGGTATTCGCGCAAACAGTACAACCGGAAAAGCAACACCGCCTGATACAACAACAGAAGGGAGCCATCGAAGATGCGAAAATTCTGGGCAGGAAGGTTCGACTTTCCGATGCCGTTTTTTCTAGGACACATGATACCCGCCGGAAAAAATGCTGATCTGACCAGGTATCACGTTGGGGTATGCGATGTTTCGGTGCTGGTCAAGCCGTCGGCCGAAAGATACCCCGACGTTCAAGTGACCATTTCCGAACGACCTGAAAGCGTTGGGAGCGTTGCTCGCCGGTTCGAGTACATAGCGACGGATGTCGTCAGGCTGATAATTCCCCACATCCTGTACGACAACTTCCCTGTCAACAAAATCAGGTGGTTTCTTGGGTTTTTTGGGATGGAGAAAAATACCGAGGAAGTGTCGCTGTCGTGGGACAGAAAGAAGAAGCGTTTTTCCGCGAACAGAAGGGTTCGTTTCCCTGTGCCCAAAGCCAAGGAAACACTCTCTGGCCAGGGGACCAGTTTCCAGGAAGCGCTACTGTTGCGGCAGTTAGGGGGGGATGCTTCATGGTAAGCAAATTGGAAAACCGTAGGATGCGTTTCGACTTCCAGATGCCTTTCTTTTTTGCGGGCGCGACGTTCGCCCTGGGGGTTTGTAACGTGACCGCGGTGGTAAAGCCGAAGCCCGACGAATATCCCGACGTTTTCGTCACCGCCAGGAAAGCGTTGCGTGTGCTGTGGAAGAATTCTAGAGCGTAGTATTTTACGTTGCGGCGCAGATGCTCCGCCACGTCCTGCCGAAAGGATTCCCTTTAAAAAACTTCAGGTTCTTCATACACATCCCTGGACAGAGAGGACTTGATGGGGTGACAATGGAAATCGGATTGGCAGCGTTTCAGAACGTGGCTTTTGAACACCCCGAACATCCCCCAGGAAAAAATCCGCTGGGTCCAGGAGGAGAACCCTCTTACCAGCGAGGTCATAATGGCGTGGGATTCATCCGAAAGGCGCTACACTCGTCCGAGTTGGCGTCACCTGAAAAAAACCAATGACCACCTCCCCAAGCCTCGCGGCAGAATTGTCCGTGGGGCTCTTTTTTTTGAGGAGGGATTTTATGCTCTGGAGGACACACGTTCTAGGCGGCGCTGCGGCGGGCCTGCTGGTATCCGAACCGTCTGCCGCTATTTCGGCTATGGCGGTAGGGGCGGCGGCAGCGCTTTTGCCCGACATTGACTCGCCGTTTTCCCAGGTCGGGCGCAGGGTATTCCCCGCGGCCTGGATACTGAAACTCACCGTTGGGCACCGGGGCGTGTTCCACAGCGTCCTGGCCGCAGCGGTGGTTGCAGCTGCGTCCTGTTTTATCCCGACCGACATCTTGCCGCCGGCGCTGATGATGAAGGCGGTCTTTGCGGGATACCTCTCGCACATCCTGTTGGACAGTCTATCTGGAGGAACCTATGCCTTCTACCCGTTACCTGCGAGGGTGGGGGTGTCGCTGGTGTCGACCGGCGGTTTCCTGGAAAAGATCGTCCTGTCGCCGGCGCTTTTGATAGCTGTCTGCTGGCTTGCTGTAGTTCGCAAAATGTACCTTTTGTGAACCAAAAGGGCTAAAATGGACGCAAAAGGTATACCTCCGGACGCTGCTAAGGGCACTTTTTGAGTTCGCAAAAGGAAAGAGGGAATGATTGTCGAATGGATATTTATATGGATACGTTTACCAGGTTCGGGGAAAGCCTGCTGGCGAGGGGCCTGTCTCCCAGCACGGCGGACATCTATCTTGGCCACCTGCGCCGGTTCTTGTCCTGGGTGGAGGGGACCTACGGCAGTTCGGACCTGGCGCTGGTAACGCCGCTGGACGTGGCCGACTACAAGCGTTATCTGCAGAACAAAAACCGCAAACCTTCCACGGTGAACAACGCCCTGGACGCCATCGGGAGCTTCTTCGCCTGGGCAAAGGAGGCCGGGGTTGTCCAATCCGACCCGTCCCGGGGTATAAAGCGCCTGAAAGAGCAGAAAAACGCCCCGAGGTGGCTTGATCGCAAGGAAGTGGGGGCGCTGTTCAGGGCCGTGCAGAGTTACGGGAATAGCAAAGAGCGGGCGCTAATGATACTGCTTTACCACACCGGGCTTAGGGTTTCGGAGGCGGTATCACTAAAAGTGGCCGACGTGGTGATCAGGGAGCGCTCCGGTTTCGTCTGCGTCCGCTGTGGCAAGGGCGGCAAGTACCGCGAGGTTCCCCTGAACGTGACGGTGAGAAACTTCCTGGCCGACTACCTCAAGGACCTTCAGGGCGACTGGCTCTTTCCGGGCAAGAACGGCCCGATGACCCGGAGGGCGGCGGAGAAGGCCCTGGCGAAATTCGCCAGGCTTGCTGGAATAGAAGCGACTCCTCACCGGTTGAGGCACACCTTCTGTAAGAAGCTGGTGGACGAGGGGGAGTCGCTGGATAGGATCGCTGCGCTCGCGGGGCACGAGAACCTGAACACCACCTCCAGGTACACCCGGCCGGGCCTGGCCGACCTCGGGGCGGCGGTAGAGAAGCTGGCGTGGGAGTAGTCAACCACCCCGGACTGAAGTCCGAGGCTTGTAAGCCTCTGGTTGACTAGCCTCAGCCACCGGGCAAG